>JAKLEG010000790.1 GCA_022703175.1 Myxococcota bacterium
AGGTTTGTGCACATTGCACCACGGCGACAGCGTCGAGCGCGGCCAAGGACTCCTCGCCACCGGAGAGCCGCAACCCGTAAGGGTGTGTGGGATAGAGGGCCTTGGCAAAGAGTTCGAAAGCCACCGACGCGGGGGAATCATGGCGGTTGCGAATACGCTCTAGGACTACCGCACGTTCGCGCTCCAGCTCCTCGCGGCTCACCACACTCGCCAGCAGGGTTTCAACAAATAGACTCAAACCGGGCATCGCCTTGGACGCGACGAATTCACCGCGCAGCCCCACCGTGTTGCGCCCAGCGAATGCCGAGAGACTACCGCCGAGGTTGGCAACCGTCTCGGCCATCGCGGTCGAAGGCAGCATCTTGGTCGCGCGTGCCCAGGTACTTGCCATCAAACCGCCCAGACCATGGTTGCTGGCGTTTTCCCAGCGCAGGCCGCCGAGCCCCACGGCCCGCATCGCTGCGATGGGACCCTCTTCTCGGCGCAATAACACCACCGCACCGTTTTGCAGCTCGACCTTGGTGACGTCCAATGGGCCCGGCGTGCGCTTGCGGACGCGACTGTGGCGCGTCAAGTGATAGCGTTCGGCGACGAGCCCTTGCACATCCGCCACTGACAGCGCGCTGGCTTCACGTGGATACTGGAGCACCACCGCAGTATTCGGCGTGAGATAGGTCTCAGCGACGCGTTTCAGGTCGGCCACCGTGAGTGCCTGCATCGCCTCGGTGTAAGTGGTCTCGTGCTCGTAGTCATCGGCGACCACTTCAAAGAAGCCACGTTTGCGAGCCTGGCCTTGTACTGTTTCGCGCTGGTAGGCGGCCTCGCTAGCAATCACCATTTTTGCTTTGCTGAGCTCTTCATCGCTTACCCGCGCTGCGCACACGGCGAAGGTGGTATCGAGCGTGGTGGCGAATGCGCTTTTGAGGTTCTGGCTATTGAGTCCCGCACCGACCATCAGCAAGCCGGGGTCGCGCGGCGTGTAGGCGTAGGCGTAAATGTCGTTGACCAGCTCGCGGCGGTGGCGCACCTCGGCAAACAGGCGCGAGGATTCGCCGTGACCTAAGATGACGGTAAGCGCATCCAAGGCGGGGGTGTCGGGGTGGTCGAGCCCCGGAATGTGCCAACCCAAGCTCAAACGTGCCTCTTGGACGGGCTCTGCCAGGAGCTCTACGTGAACTCCTGCAAGTGGTGGTTCAACAGGACGGAGCGGACGCACGACTGCTTTGTGTGAGCTCCAGGTGCCAAACAGGCGTGCCACCAAGGTCTCAAGCGCTGCCATCTCGAAATCACCCACCACGACCAGCGTGGTACGCACTGGATGGTAGTGGGCGTGATAAAACGACAGGATGCGTTCGCGGGTGAGGTTTTGAATGGTTGGGACGGTGCCAATGACCGGCCTGCCATACGGATGGACGTGATAGGCCTGGCGAAACAGCGCATTGGTGGCGCGCTTGGCCGGCATATCGTCAGAACGGCGTACCTCTTCCAAGACAACTTGGATCTCGCGGGCCAACTCGTCGGAGTCAAAGGCGGAGTTGACGAGCACGTCGGCGAGGATATCAAGGCCAGTCGCAAGTTCCCGGGAGGACAACACCAAGTGGTAAACGGTTTGATCGTAGGAGGTCCAGGCGTTGATCTCGCCACCCGCTGCCTCCACGGTGCGGGCAATTTCGCCCACGCCGCGTCGCGTGGTGCCTTTAAACAGCATGTGCTCGTGCACGTGCGCAATGCCGGCAATGTCGCTGGACTCATCGGCCGAGCCCACACGCACCCACGCCTGCATGGCCACCACCGGTGCGTGTCGCAAGGGTTCGGCAAGGAGCGTCAGGCCGTTGGGGAGACGGATGCGAGTGACGGTCACGGCGTCGGACCTTTCTTGCCGAGACCGACGAGGAAGATCTCGGTGGAGTGCTTACGGGTCGCTTCCGGGCGGAGCTGCTCCACCTTCGTGTACTGGGTACGCATCTGTTTTAACATCGCTGGT
>JAKLEG010000791.1 GCA_022703175.1 Myxococcota bacterium
CAAGAGACCTTCCATCGTCCGGTGGCTCACCTGCGTGCGGCCAGCGCGCGCCACACCCAAATTGGTTTTGTAGAAGTCTACCGCGAGCACGATAAAGATCGGTGCACGCGCGATCCAAGGTTGATCTCCGGCTAAGTGGGCCAACTGGGCGCGACGGCCAGCGTCTTTGATGACAATGGCGGAGATCTGCTGGCCGTTCACCGACGTGGCGGCACGCTGTCCGGCCAACAGGATAGCGTCTAACGCGGCGTCTTCCACCGGTGTGTCGGTGTAGCTGCGGCAGCTTACGTGTTGGTTCAGGAGCTCCAGGGTTTCATGCGTCATCATGGGTGTCCTCAAAATAGGGGTCACAGGCCGCGGCCTTCTCGGAATAACGACGTCTGAAGATTTGTCAACGCCCAACGGCTTGCGGTTTGGCGACCTTTTCGAATGGGCAGTTTCAGAAATTGACCTGCGGCCAATAGCCTGCGCGCGCGGCTTCGGGCGCTATTGACCTTTGTTCAATAACGCAAGGCGTTGGAATTCTCAGAGATTTTTCGGTTGCCTGGGTTGACAAGCGCGTGGTAGCGCTTACCCCTACACCTTCTCGCATGTCCGCGGCGACGCTGGACCTTGCGACGAGCGTATTACCCGTGAACCCACAAAAGAGGGGGTCAAGATGCATGTGAAAACCTGCGTTTCGATTGCTGCCATGGCTGGGCTAGGCCTTGCGTGTGCCAAAGAGATCAATCAGGAGGCGACGCCCGCGGTGAGCGCTTCTACGATTGCGATTTTTGCACCCGATTCTGCCCAGCCCTGCAACAGCAAGATGCCGTTTCCAACCGACCTGGCCAAGGACCTGACCACCGGTCGGTTGAACGTCCCGTATTGCGAAACCGACAGCGCGGCGCAAAGTGCCCTGAAGACCGGCTTGCGGACGCTCGATGGCTTTGCTGTCGGCACCTACATCTACACCGACTTCTCGGGCCCCCTCGATGAGAGCACAGCCGCTGGCGCCATCAAGGTCATCAAGCTTTCGAGCGGGCAAGCGGTACCGGGCCTTACCCTGGTGGACGATGTCACCCACCGACTGGTGTTTATCTCGTTGGCACCGCTCGACGAGCTCACCACCTACTTTGTAGCCATCGACGACACGCTGAAAGATGCCGACGGCAAGGCTGTGGTGGCCGATCAGATTTTCACCTTCGCGAAGAGCACCGAAAAGCTTGTCGACGCATTGGGTTACAGCCGATACAAGGCACTCTCGAACGCCGACGCCAATGCTCTGGAGCCGTTGCGCGGTCTGTATGACACGTTGTTTCGACACCCCGCCGTGGGCGCGGCTGGGATTACCCGTGAACACACCCTTGTGGCCTGGCACTTCACGACCCAAACGGTGGAAACCAAGCTCGCGACCCTGGCGGCCCTTACGGCGGTTCCCACCGACACTCCCGAAGCGCTCGTCGCTGCCGCGCAAACGGTGAGTTTCCAGAACGTCATTGCCGCAAGCGCCCACCCGATGCTGGCAGCGGCGGGCATTCCTGCTTCGCACCTGTGCCGCATTTACACCGGCACCGTGACCCTCAAATCGATCCTCGGTGACGATGGCATGATTTCTCAATCACTTGCGACCACGGTGCCCGAGGTTGTGGCGGACTACATGCTTGTGACGCCCAACATGCCGGTCGGCCCGACGGTGAACTGCGCCGACAGCGCCGTGGACGATCCATGGCTTACCACACTTGCCATGAGCAAGGTGGTTGTGTTTGCCCATGGCCTGGGCCGCTGCAAGAACGACGCATTGGCCCTAGCTGACACGCTGGCCCAAGGTGGCTTTGCCGTGTTGACGGTAGACGGTGTGCGCGCTGGCGGGCGGACGGTGGGCAGTCTCGGCGACCAAAATGCCGACAGCTGCGCTGACCAACCAGCCACGCCCGAGTTCATTGCCTTCCCTGGCGAAAATCCAAACCCGTTCGGTATTCGCGACCGTCTGCGTGAGT
>JAKLEG010000792.1 GCA_022703175.1 Myxococcota bacterium
ATCGACGTGCAGGTTGAGCCTGAGACGGCAGCTGCCTGGGTTGGGCCGGTGGTCGCGGCGCTGCGGGCGCGCACGACAGGGCTCGACATTCAGATTGCTGCACAGACGGCGATATCGACGCCCGATCTCCGGTTGTCCCCATGGCGGGTGGCGCTGGTGTTCGCAGCGCCGGAGCAGTTGCGCCTCGACGTGGTGCGTCCGGATGGGGTTCGTATCGCCAGCGTCAAGTTGCGCGCACGCGGATCTGCTCGCGAGGTTACAGCTCAGACGATCGCGCTGGTGGTGCTTGAAACGATGGCCGCAGTGGTTCCGGCGTTAGCTACATTGTCTCCCCCCGTGAACGCCGATCCCGAGGCGGTGGCGCAGCTTGAGGCATTGCCTGATGTGTCGTCTCCCGACCCCGCGTTGTGGGGGGCTGTGGTGGCGGGTGGGGGGCTTGCGTGGGTTACGCCTACCGGCGCGTCGACACCCTTTTTGAGCCTTGGCGTCATCGCGTCCCTGGCACCCTCCGAACTTCACCTCACAACTGAGTGGTTGGCGCCGACGCGAGTTACTGGGGCCGATTATCATTTGACGATACAGGCAGGAACCGCGCGTTTGACGGCTGGTGGTAGCCTTGCGGTGTTGGGTGTTGAGTTGTGGGGGGGGGTGGGTCCAGCGGTGCGCGTTTTCCAATTTGCGGCCAGCGGTACGAATGTCACATTCTCGACAACCGTTCGCGGGGTCCTGGGGGGCGCCGCCGAGGCAGGTGTACGTTACCGGAGCGGCGCGTTGTTGTTGCAGCTAGGTGGGTTTGGGAGCCTTGATTTAAGCAAACACCCGCGTCTCGTGGTGGATGGCGAACGCCGATTCAATGTCGGATACGCACGCCTGGGTGTGGGTGTGAGTGGGGGGGGGCGTTCTAGCTGCGCGTCAGCTTTCGCCCTGGGCGGACATTCAACGAATGAACCATGGCGCACAACCACCCAAGCCAACGCGCGTTGGTCCGGCCGCAAGCTCCGATGACTCGGAGATCTTTGAGCACGTTCGGCGTGCGCAGGCCGGTGATCGCGCAGCGTTTGCCTGGTTGCATCGGGAACATATCGGCCGCGTGGTTCGGCACCTGCAGGTGTTGCTGGGGCCCTGTGTCGATGTGGACGATGCCGCCCAGCAGGTGTTTGTGGAGGCGTACAAAGGCCTGGCTAAGTTCAATTTTTCAAGTCGGTTTTCCACCTGGCTGCATGGCATTGCGATCCGTGTGGCGCTCAATGCGCTGCGCTCCCATCGTCGCAGGAATCGCGCGATGGCGTCTGCTGCGGCGCAGCTTGCCGCCGACGAGTCGGTGGTGCGTGGCCCAGAGTCAGCCATCGCCGCACGGGCCAGCCTCGTGGAACTGCATGGCTATCTCCAAGAGCTGGAGCCCCAGAGTCGAATGGCGTTCGTGCTCTATTATGTCGAGGAATGCGACCTCGGCGAAGTGGCCCAACATTTGGGGCTGTCGGCTGGCGCAACTTGGGCACGCATCAAACGGGCGCGCGAGCGGCTGGCAATGGCCATCGGCGCCCGTCAAGTGGCACGCGGCATGGGGAGGAATTCATGAGTTCCACTAGTCTGTGCACGCGCGTACGCGAAGCCCTGTGGCGCCACGGTGGTGAAACTCTGGCGACGGAGCTCGTGGCTCATCTGTCCACGTGCCCGGAGTGCCAAGAGCATGCTTGTGAGGTCGAGCGACTTACGACGGGAAGTCGCGCGTGGCTGTCGACACCGCTCGCACCTGCGGATGAGCAGGCGCTGTGGCGGGCATTGCAGCCGGAACGTGAGCGCATGGATGTGAGACGTGGGCGGCGGCAGTGGTGGTGGCTTGGGGCGTTGGTTCCGGTCGCCGCGAGTGCAGTAGCGGTCGCGATGATGTGGTTACAGCCAGCGCAGCAATCCCCCGTGACTGCCGGCAGCGTCGGCGCCGAAGTGGTGGCGACCAGCGGTCAGGTGGCGCTCGC
>JAKLEG010000793.1 GCA_022703175.1 Myxococcota bacterium
CCTGTTGCGCACCGAGACGGCCATTTCCCGGCTGCGGGGCCGGTGGCATACGTACGAGGGCACGGCGCTGATGCCCACGTTTCATCCCGCTTATTTGTTGCGCTCGCCCGAGGAGAAACGCGCGGCATGGGACGATTTGAAGCTCGTGATGACAAAATTGGGCCTCGTCGATCCGCGGCGCCCCAAGTGACTTGCGACGATCGAGGCGCCATGCGCACGACCTGGGCTGGTGGTTTTTGGTGTTGGGGGCTTGGTTGCCTAGTGCTTGCGGGCTGTGGCGCATTCACCGCGGCGCAACCACCACCCAAAGCGGACAACGGTGAGGAGTTTACGGCCGCCGAAGAGGCCGATCGGCTGGTTTCGGCGGAGCGTGCCTTGGCGGTGGGCAATTCAATTCGGGCCTTGAAGTTGGTTGAGAACGTCGTCCCTCAAGACCCCCAATATGATCGGGCCTCCGACATCTTGGATCGTGCTCGTTATGAAGTTGAGTCGGTGACCGTCGAGTGGATCGATCGGATCGATACACTCATTGGTAAGGAACAGTATCGCGCGGCCGACGAGCGACTTAGCTACTTGTTGAAAGCGTTCCCGTTGGCAGCCGACCTGAAGGCCGAGGCCGAGGAACGGCGGCGCCAAATTATCGAGGGGATGGCCAAGAGCGACGAACAGGTGGCCAAGCTCGATCGCGAAGCTACCGAACAGCTCCTGAGGCGCGACCTCGCCGGGGCTGCGACCTCACTGAAACAGGCGGTCGAGATTCTGCGCAATGTTGATCCCACGCGTGCCTATGCGCGCGAGCGGGCGTTGGAGACAGTGCTGCTACGTATTGAACAACAAGCCGCTGAAGCACGTGGCGAGGGTGCTGAGAAGGGGGCATACAAAACCCATCGTCCGATGGTGAAAAAGAAAAAGCCGACGCCAGCGCAGGCCGTGAAGGCGCCCGAGCCAGCACCACCACCACCCGCAGGGGATGTGGCCAAGGAACAACGCGTCGCTGAGCTGCTCAAAGACGCAGCCAAGTTTCAAAAGGAAAAAAACTATTTCCAGGCGATTGTGACCTACCTGGAGGTGCGTCGCCAGGATGTCAAAAATGACTCCGCCAAGGTGGCGCTGGAGGCGTTGGAACCCAAGCGCCAAGCGCTCATCAAGGAGAACCTGGCCAAGGCGAATGAGCACTTTTTGAAGCAAGATCTGGCTGGTGCCGTGCCCTACTATAAGAAGGTGCGTGAGTTGGACCCGGCCAACGAGCAGGCCCGTGAAGGCCTTGAGATGTACGAAAACCTCGCGCGCATTCGTGGCAACCAGCCGCGTTGAGCGTGTGGCCTGTCCGACGTACTTCTCGCTGCACGATGAAGCTTTGAGGTTGCAGAGCATGAGGGTTTTGACGCGAGCTTGGTGGTTGGGCAAAGCGATAGTCTTGTTGGGTGTCGGTTGTGCGCATGCGCCGGCCACCTCGCCTGGCGTCGTTACCGCACCCACTACGGATGTAACGCCCGCGCCTGTGTCTGTCACCGCGCTTCCAGATGATCCGGCGGTGTGGTTGCATCAAGCGCTCGAAATGGATCGCAGCGGCAATCGCAGCGGCGCCGAGACCCTTTACCAGGCATTCATCGCGCGCTTTCCGGAACACCCACTGAAGTCAGCGGCGCAATTCAACCTGGCACTTTTGAAGGAACAACAGCAACAGTTTGGCAACGCCGCCGCGTTGTATGATGCCATCGGCACCACGCCCCCCCCGCCCGAGGGCGAGGCGTTGCGCACCTGGTTGGATGCCAATTTCCGCGCGGGCGTGACGTTCAGCAAAGCCCGAGACTGGTGGCGTGCTGCCGCCGCATTCGACCGCGTCTTGGAGACGCGTGCGCTGCCCGCCGACGACGAACTAGAAGCACTGGTGGGGCGAGGGATCGCGCTGAAAGAAGCGCACGAATGGGACGCCGCTGAGGCCTCGTTTTCACGGGCTCTCTCGGTGGTGCGG
>JAKLEG010000794.1 GCA_022703175.1 Myxococcota bacterium
GAGGCGTTGGCGGAGTGGGCTGATGGCGGGCCGACGGGGCGTCGAGGTTCCTCTGCGCTTACTCGGTGGCTGGCTGTCGGGGCGCTCGCGTTGTTGTTCCTCGCTGGGGGCGTGTTGGGGACCCGTTGGTGGTTGGCGAATCCCGCCGTAAACGCCCCCGAAACGGAGCCCATGGCGCTGCCAACATCAGCGCCGAGCCCTGTGCCCACAGCACCACCGGTGGTTCAGCCCAAGGCCGAATCGGCCTACCTCTCGTTAGAGGGAGTGCCGGAGGGGGCGGCGCTGCTCGTGGATGGCGAACGGCTGCAGGTCGCGCTGCCGATAGTGCATGTACCTGTGGCGCCCGGGAGTCACAGGATCCGCATCGAGAAGCCAGGCCACAAAGCCTGGGAACAAAAACTTGAGTTTAAGGCCGCGCAAGAACAACGGCTCGTGGCATCACTGCCGATGTTGGGGCCGCTCACAGGCTATCTCACGTTCAATACGATGCCGTGGGCCAAGGTGCTTCTGGGCGAGCGCGAGTTGGGTGAGACGCCGCTGGTGCGCCTCAAGTTGCCGGTGGGGCGACACTCTTTAACGGTCCTGCCGTTGGGCAAAGGCCCGGCTCGCGTGGTAGTGGTAGAGGTGCAACCGGGCCAACTAACACTTAAGACGCTCAACCTATAAAGGCCGACCCGTGGACGAACGCCCCGATCCCAAACATCTCTGCCAATCCTGCAACCGCGTGCCGACGATGGGCAAATGGGTGTGTCAGTGTGGCAACATTCTAAACTTGGATGTGCTGCGACACGACAAGCCGTCCGACCGTTTGCCCGGGGTTACCGATCAGCTGGTCGCGCAGGCCAAGGAGCTGACGCCCACCGGTAAGCTTGGCAAGCAAGATCAAGTCACGTTGAAATTCGACCCGGTGCACGGTCTTTCCGAGCTTTTCATGGGGCGGGTGGTGCCGACGCGCAAACCTGACGTGGATGTTTTCGCCAGGGATCTGTCACCGCTCGAACTCTATCTGTACTCAAAGATCGATGGTCAACGTAGCGCCGCCGAGCTGTCGGCGTTGGTGGGGCTCAAACAGGTGGAGCTGGGCGTGCTGCTCCTCACCCTGATGCGTACCGACGCTGTGGCCACCGTGGCGAAGGTGAGCGTCACGACCGTGAGTGGCGAAGGGTCGATGTGGGGGCAAGTTGTCACCGCGCAGATGCGCAAAGCCGCCACCGACAACGCGCAGCAGTACTACGAAACGTTTAAGAAACGCCGCGATACGGGTGACATCGATGGCGCGACGTTGCATCTGAAGAAGGCCGTCGCCGCCATGCCGGCCGAAGAGTACATCAAGGCGTTGGAGGAGCATCTCGCCAAAGCGGTGCGCCAATGTGACGAGGTTTATCGCACGGCGCGCGGCGCCTTGACCCAGGGCAAACCTGAAGAAGCGGTTACGGCGCTCGAAAAGGCGATCGTTAAATTCCCCCGTGAGGCTGGCTTCTACAACCTATTGGCCATCGCGATCATGGCGTCGACCAAGAGCACGTCACGTGCGGTTGCCTACCTCCAACGTGCCTGCGAAATTGACCCGTTCAACGCTGCGTATGCGGCCAACTTGCGCCGTCTTGAGGGCCCCAGGCCGAGCGCCGCTAGGCCGGCTGCGAACGTGGCTCCCCCGAAACCAAATGTGCATCGCAAACGATCGTTGTGGCGTCGGTTGGTCGCGCGGTTCTCGGCCTTGCGTTGAGTTAGCTCGGTTACGTCAGGGCCTGGGGTCAGCCGCTGCCGCATGGGCGTGGTGTTGTGTGTGGGAGTGTAGGCCTTGTCGCAGCCTCGTGGTCTCAGGTATTCCTAGCCGTGTCCCTGTGATGCTGTGTAGTTCTTTGGGGGCTGATCCTCTTTCGTCCTTTTGACATCTTACGGAGATCCTCATGCACCATGCGAGTCTGTCTACCGTCTTGCTGCTCGTGCCTACTGTGGCGTTTGCGCAGAACC
>JAKLEG010000795.1 GCA_022703175.1 Myxococcota bacterium
AATCATGGCTGATCGCAACAAATCATTTCCTGGCGTGTGCCGTGATGGTGCCAAAGAGTGCTTGCCCACCATCTTCCGTCTGGTCAGCATTACCCGGCTGCCGGGGCCGAATGGTCGTGGCGTGACCAATGAAGCGACACTGTTCCATGAACAGGCCAGCTTGAAGGTTGTCTGGACGTCACAGCAGGTGGATTGTCGTCTCAAGCGCGGCTGCTATGTGGCCTTGCGTGGACTCGACAGCAAGACGCTCAATAACCACCGCCAGCAGATCAAGCGCCTGGATCGTCTCGACAAGGCACTGCCGACGGTCAATCCCTTTGAGACCATTCCTCATGGCTGGGTGCGTGATCGTTCTTGGGTAGATCGTGCCGCGTCACTCTGGGAGCAACTTTCCCGGCCGTTCCAACATCTGGTAACGGCGGTGCTCTGGGATGGCAGCCGCCTCGAGCGCTTCCTGACCGGCCCTGCCGCGCTACATGGCTATCCGCCATACCCCAACGGTAATCTGCGCCATGCCGTTGAGACTGCGGAGCAGGCGATGATGCTGGCGAAAGGTATGTCCGACGTCTGTAACTCTGTACTGATCGCCGCAGCATTCCTGCACGATGCCGGCAAGGCCGACGACTTCCGCCTCACACCCGAGCGGGCTGGGTATGAATTCTCGGAACGCGGTCGACTCGTTGGCTATCGCCATACCATTCTCGAATGGCTAGCGGTGGCTCGCTGCAAGGATGGGGTCATTGTGCCGGAGAGCCAGTACCTCGCTCTTGTTCACGCGCTCACTGCAACGCGCGGTGCCGAGCATCTGGGTATTCGAGGGCCGCAGATTATCGAGGCGACGATACTTACCGTTGCTGATCAAGTGACCCATGAGGCGGCTTGGATGTCAGGGGGGCATGGAACTCTCCCTCAGGGGCCTGCTTTTGGCGCTCGTTATTAGAGTTTGGTTGGTACGATACCCCGTGCCGATCATGGCACGGGGGTGTCAGTTGCAAAATGCCGAATGGTGGTCTTGGACAGGCTGGGGCAGGGGGTATTCAACTCCTGTTCATCGGCCAATTCCGCCGTTGGGAACATTTGCCCTGAGCGTCAGCTGAAATTCGCATTGCCGCCGCTCGGACTAATCCGCCGAAAAGTCTGGGTCAACGAGTCCGAGCGACCGCTCACCAATACTCGTTACGCATACTTTTGACCCTAAGCAGCCATTCATGCCGCGAAAGCCTGAAAACCAACCGGCGCTAACGGTTGAACCAAGGAGACGCGCCGTGCCTCCTCGATATATCGCCCCTCCCCCGCATTCCCTAACCAGACCGCAGCCGGTGCGCTGCTTACAGTCTGGGATAATGCCGCGACCAACTACCAAGGGGCCGAACGGTGTCCGGAATTTATCCAATATGCTTTGGCGAACACAACGCGTACGAACTGGGCGAAGAAGCGCTACATCACATCCTCCGCGGCGAACTCGCAGTACGACCTCTCACCAAGTGCGGGGTACGTACGACGGAGACGGTTCTCTCCGGCGGACTCCACACGTGGATTGCGTGGGAAGACTTGCTGAAACATCACCCCGACGTGGCTCACCTGCTCGAATTCGATGTAGACAAACACGACGACTGGTTTTACGCACGGGAGTTGCAGAACGGCGTTATCACACTGAAGATTCCCCGAAAGATGTTCACAGGTAGCGCCGCCGGTATCACTATGGGTCCCGACGTTAATTACAAGTCGGGATACTTATGGAAAACGCTGTACCCCATGGGCTACTCCGAGGAGGACGTCATCAAGGTGCTCACCGAAGCGTTCGAAAACCTCGATCGCGAGGACTCCAAACCCCCAACGAAGGAGCAACCGGCTGGAGTTTTGTACGGATACCCTATTCGACGAGGGACCACAGTTGTTATCGATGAATCTACGGCCCTCTTGTGGGTGCACGGCGCATCAAGAGCGTTGCAACCAAAT
>JAKLEG010000796.1 GCA_022703175.1 Myxococcota bacterium
TCACGCACGCGGAAGGGACATCCGAGCACGACGATCGATGCGGTGATCCAGGGGTTGCTGAACTGACAAAAACAGGGTCAGACACAAAAAACTTTACACGACCGGTGGAGGAACCATGTCTCGCAGGCTTGCGCTCGTTCTGCTGATCAGCGCCTGTGCGCCAGATGTCAGCGTGGATGCCAACGAGCTCACGCTCATCGCTCCGCGAGCGTTGTTCGCACCCGCCGACGGTATCCTTCCTTGGCCCAACGACCATTGGTTAAGCGACGGGCACGTCGCCCTGCCCTCGGCATGCAGCGAACTGCCCTTCAACGCGGCACTCCGGAGCGATGGTCTGGCGGCGTTGGATGGTTTCGGTGCCTTTGAAGTGCCGCTGGAACTGCCCTTTGATGTGGATGTCGACCTGGGCAGCCTGGCAGGCCGACTATTCTTGTTTGACCTAGGCACGCTCGACTCCCCCACCAATCCCGAAGTCGCGACGCCAATCGCCGTAACGTTGAGCGCCGGCAACCGGTTGGCGTTGGCCCCGGATTGCGCCACTGGACGGCTGCTCGCGACGGTGGTGATGCTCCCTGACACGCCGCTCCTTTCGCGCCACCGCTACGGCGCCGTGCTAATGAAAGGTGCGCTTTCGAGCGACGGCCGCGCGTTCGAGGCCACCCCCGATTGGGTGCTCACTCGCGCCGAAACGAGCCCTGTGCGCTTTGCGCCGCGAAACGGCGCTCTGGAAGTGGTTTACAACGCCACCCCGTACGACCCCGCGGTAGCTACGGATTTGGCCAAACTGGTGGCCCTGGAAAAGTCGTGGCTGCTGCACCGCGAGGTGTTGACGTTCGTAAGCACCGCCCTTTGGCAGATGCTCGCCGATGGCAGCAATGCGCCGCAGGGCCGCGAAGATCTGCTTTTGGCTTGGCAATTCACCACGGCGACCCTGAGCGAACCACTCGACCCATCGGAGGCACAAAGCTTGGCGGCGCTGGCCCGCGCAGCCACGTCGCAATATCCCAACCTGCAAACCGTGGTGACGGACCCCGGAGCGATTCAGGCGCGCCTGGGGAGCTTGCTGGGAGCGGTTTGGGGCGACGACCCCTGCGCCGAGGCCGTGCCGTGTGCATCGGTGGGCACCATCGTGGAAGGCAGCATCGACAGCGCCAACTTCCAAACAGAACGGCCGAACCCGGGCGGTTTACCGACGCCCATCCCCGGCCCTTGGGCCCAACCGGTCAGCCCCGACATTGTCAGCGTCAAGAACGTACGTTTCGTAAGCTTCGCGCCGGCCACGGTGGCACCTACCGCCGGTTTCCCCACTGTGCTGTTTGGTCACGGCATCACCCGCAGCAAAGAGGATCTGTACGCCTTGGCGGCGGAGCTTGCGGCGTTGGGATTCCAGAGCATCGCGCTCGACTGGCAAGGACACGGCAGCCGCGCGGTGCGCATCTCCAGCAACCTATTTCTTGGGTGCGCCGGCTCCCCCAATCCTCAGAACTCGCCACAGTGCTTTGCCCGACCGATCTCCGAGGACCTGCTCGCGAGTCGAGACAACCTGCGCCAAAGTATTTTGGACGAACTACAGCTGATCCGCGTGTTGCGCGCCTGCGGCCCAGTGGCTTGCGAAGGGCTAAGCGTCGATCCAGATCGTCTGGGGTTCATCGGACAATCGTTGGGAGCGTTGTTGGGCGTACCTGTCGTGGCGTTAAGCCCACACCTAAAAACCGCGGTGCTCAACGCTGGCGCCGTAGGCTACGTGGACATCGTCAACCACACCGACAGTGCGTTCTTGCGCTGCCCGATCGTAGACGCGCTCATTGATGCGCAGGTGGTCGTCGGCGACAGGTGGTTCACTGGCTCCGGGTTGAACAACGCGGCCTTGTGTCTCGACGACGCATTGCTTTCCGATGCGGGCTACCAAGCTTTCTCGGACACGGCGCGATGGTTGTTAGATCCGGCC
>JAKLEG010000797.1 GCA_022703175.1 Myxococcota bacterium
GGCGCGGTAGAAACCGCCCTCGGCGTTGGCCAAGCGAGTGTAGGATTTGAGCGCTGCGTCAGCGTCGCCGCGCGCCTCTTGCAGATACGCAAGGCGCTCCACCGCCAAGAAGGCCAACGAGTCGGTTGCCGAGAGCCGATCCGCCAACGTCTGGAACTGCTTCTCCGCCTGTTCCTTTTCGTTGAGCTTTTGGTTGGCATCGGCCACGAAGAACAACGCCAGGTTGGCAACGCCGCTGCCGCCCTTTTGATCCACGACTTTCTGGAACTGGTCGCGTACGGCCTTTTGCTTGTCGGCGTCGCTCGCAAATGTTGGCGACTCGGCATCGTCTGGCTGTGCCGCTACCGTCGATTCGGCGCTTAGAACCTCGGCGTCCAAGAGGACCATGCCGCGATCAAACAGTGCCGACGCGTCCCGGTCACGCATGCGGCTGTAGCTCACCAAACCCCAGGTGCCGAACACCACGGCGGTAAGCGCAACCACGCCTGCAATCATTTGCGCGCGATGAGAGCCCATCCACTTCGCGCCTTCAGCGGCGACGTTGAGAAAGGCATCTTCCTGCTTCAACAATTCTTTGCGATCCACTTTATCCGTTTTGGCCACGGTCGTTCCTCCAAGAGCAAGGGCGGCCTCTTATCGCGAAGTGGTGGCAATTGCTATACTCCTGTGCATCGTGACCACCCCCTTCATCTATCTTGCCCTGCTACCTCAACTCGTCGTGACTGCGTTGGGGGATTTTGCCGCGAGCGTCGAGCCCAGCGCGGTAAGCCTCGCCATCCCTATGGAGGACAAAAGTTATGGCTATGGCTACGGCGGCAGCCTGGATGCCGGGATCACCCAGCAGCTAACCGTCACCGCCTTCGCCAGGCGCGATCGTTTTTCGCGACGCGATCCAGGTGTCGGCGCCACCAGTGCTGGCGCAGCTCTGCGCTACTGCCTCGATGTCGGTGAGATTGAGCCTTACCTTGAATTGGGCGTGGCCCGCGTCGAACTCAAGGTCGATCGCCGTGCTGCCTTGCCTGCAGAGACCCACCCGGTCTTGGGCCTCGGTTTGCAGGGAGTTGTATCGAAGAGGTTGCTTTGGGGGGTCGTGATGCGCTACTACCCCCTCTTCGATACGGACCTGTTGGGTGCACCAGCTTACGCCAGCCTCCAAGGTCGTCTTGGCGTGGCTTTTGGTTCAAACGACTAGAGCGCATCTTGCGCGCCCCAAAACGGGTCCACGGGGACTTGGCGCCACAAGAGGAATGCGCCTTAAACACATGCAGCAATTACCGGCTTTCGACCTTGAGCCGCAACAGCGAGGCAGCCACAGCTGCCCGCATACGGATCGCCATGGGACGCAAGATGATTATCAACGCCGTCGATGCCGAGGAGGTGCGTATTGCCATCCTCGGGAAAGACGGCATCCTGGAGAACCTCGACGTTGAGACTCGCGGGGTCGAGAAGAACAAAGGCAATATTTACAAAGCTGTCGTGCGGGCCGTTGAACCGGCGTTGAACGCCGCCTTCGTCGACTACGGCGCCGATAAAGAGGGGTTTCTCACCGCCGGTGAAGTGAACCCCAAGCTCAACCGACTCGATCCGGAAAAACACTACCGCATCAACGAGCTGTTGAAGCCGCGCCAGGAGATCCTGGTGCAAGTGGTTAAAGAGGAAGTCGGCAGCAAAGGCGCGGTGCTCACAACCTACCTGTCGCTCGCGGGCCGCTACCTTGTGATCATGCCGGGCGAAGATCGCCAAGGCATCTCCAAGCGCATCGAAGATGACGAAACCCGCCGGCGCATGAAAGAGGCCGCGCAACGCCTCGATGTGCCCGATGGCATGGGGCTCATCATCCGCACCGCCGGCCGCGACCGCGCCAACGCCGAGCTCGTGCGCGATCTCAAAGTGCTGATGCGGCTGTGGGAGAACATCCAAAAAGAGGCCGCCACCGCCAAGG
>JAKLEG010000798.1 GCA_022703175.1 Myxococcota bacterium
GCATACACGGCGGCGCAAATGAGGTGGGATCTGAGCCACACCACCGAGCCCAAGCGCGAGCTACGTGCCAGCGACCTACCGGGGGGCGAAACGGCACAAATGATGGCGCAGTCCGCCGTGGTACTTGCGGGCGTCCTGAAGGGTGGCATGGCTGGCGCCGCCAAAAACAACCAGACCGCAAACCTCATTGTGGCAGTGGTGGAGAAAGCGGGTCGTGGCGGGGCGTTGAGCGACGCCGAGTTTGCCACCATTCAAGCGGCCGCGAACGACCCCGCTCAGCAGCTCATGTTCGCCAAATCGTTGTCGAGCGTGAACGCGCAGGTGTTCGACTACTTCAAAGGCAATCCAGCACCCACCCCAGAGGGTCTCGGGGCGTTCATTCGTAACAACGGCGCAATGTAAGCACTATTTTGGGCCGTAGGTTCGGTCCGGGGGCCAGCGTTTGAGGCTCCTTTTCGGGTTGAAGGATAGGGAGCGATGCCGCACCCGACAGTTGAAGAACTCGCAACGGTGCTCTGCAAAGATGCTGAGGGGGCCTTGGTGTTTCGCCCCGAGGACATCGAGCGGCTGCGTAAGCGTGCGTTGGAAGAAACCGACCGGGGCTTGTTCACTGTTGTCACCGAGTTGTTGGACTTCGCGGCCTACCTAGAAGTGTGCCAGCATGCGCCGTACGCAGCGTTAGGTCTGTACGCATCAATGGTGGTGCCGCTGGCGGAGGCCTTGCAGACACGCTCACGCGCTGCCGGCCTTCACGAAGAGCGCGCTGACGAGCTTTCCAAAAGGGTGCGAAGTGAACAACAGGCGTTAGGGGAACGTCATCCGCTCTCCGATGGTTTTGCCCCTAGACCAAACGCGGGGGCAGGCGTATCTTTGAGGCCGCGGTCGACAGAGAGTTCGGGTCGGGGCAATAACCAAAAGAGGTGAAATATGGCAGGTAGTAATTTTCTGGATGTTGTTGGCCAAACCATTCGCTCTATCAACCAAGCAAGTACCAGCGCCGACACCGTTGGCGCTAACGTTACGACGGCCATCAAGCGTGCCATAGAACCCTCCAGTGTCGACTCGGTGCGCATTACCAAGAGCGAGCTCAAAAGCATTCTCACCACCTTCAACGAGTTCAAGACCCAAACGGGTTTCTTCGCCGACATCGCGCAGGCTCGGGTTGTGATCGACGCCGGCGATCGCTACCCGGCGTTGAACGCCGCATTTAACGCGGTTCGCGAAGGCAAGAGCGTCGACGAGGCCTACGAGGCTATGCAGAAGAGCATTGCCGCCGGTGCCTACGTGCCCTCACCGCCAACTGGCTCATGGTTGAAAGACCTCGCCCTTAGAATCCGTTGGTAGCTTAACCGTTTCGCCCGATCTCTCCGCTCATTGGCCTTTCCCACCCCCGTGTGGTAGCGCTTCTGGTTAGCGATGCCAGTGCGGTCGTTGCGGCCGACTTCTATGCCAAACGTCATCGCGGAGAACGCCATGCGCAGCGTGACGAACCCAAGTACAAACCTTGTTGTCCTAGCTTTTTTCGGGCTTTCGGCCTGCACCGACGGCTCTGACATTGCGGGACTGCCGGTGGCCAACGCTGGTTTCGATCGTGAGGCGCTGGTGGGGGTGGAGGCGCGCCTGGATGGCAGCCAGAGCCACGACCCCGACGATCGTCCGCTCACTTATGCTTGGAAGTTGGTGTCGGTCCCGCCTGGCAGTAACAGCGACCTGTTTGCCGTGACCACAGCGACACCGGTTTTGACGCCCGACCTGAGCGGCGACTATTTGGTGACACTCACGGTGTCGAACCCCGATCGCGAATCGCTGCCCGACTTGGTGGTGGTGCATGCCTCGGGGGGGGCAGACAATCGACCGCCCGTGGCCGACGCGCGCTGCGCTCCTTCTTCCTGTGATATCAATCATGGCCAAAGCGTGATCAGTGACGGGGGCGTGGACAAGC
>JAKLEG010000799.1 GCA_022703175.1 Myxococcota bacterium
CTTGAAGAAGCGGACGATCTTCTCGGTGAGGCTCGACACGCCCGCTTCAAACGGTGCGCCAAAGGGCTCGCCGCCCCCACGCATCATCGCTTCGTAGATCAACTCCGCCGAGGGGCGCTGGTAGTTTTTCAGCAAGCCGTCGTCGACGTCGGCCAGCGGATTGGTTCCTTGGGTGAGCTTGGGTTTCTCGGCCACAGCATATGTCCTTTGCTCACTATGCTAGCGGAACCGACCACGCGCGCCTAGCGCTTCACGGCACCACCTGCTACACAGCGCCGCAGCAAGGGGCGTGCATGGTGCAAGAACTTGAGGCGGCTCCGGCCGCGACGTTGACACAGGCAGCTGTTACAGTCCTGCCACGCGGTTGTTTTGCCGATGACCAGTTGGTGGTGTTTGTCGACTACCGCGGGCGTCGCAACCTGATGCGGCTGAAGCAGGGTACGACGCTGCACCTGAACCACGGTCACCTGCACTGTGACGACATCATCGGCAAGCCGCCGGGCACAGTGCTTTTGACCTCGAAGGGCAAGCAGTTGATCGTGCTGCGGCCGACCTTGGAAGAATACATTGTGTTGATGCCGCGCGCGGCGCAGATCATCTCCACGAAAGACATCCCGTTCATTTTGCAATGGGCCGACATCTTTCCAGGTGCCACCGTGGTGGAGGCGGGCATTGGCTCGGGCGCGTTGAGCTTGGGGTTGTTGCGGGCGTTGGGGAGCACCGGTCGCTTGATCGCGTTCGAGCAGCGGGTTGAGTTTGCCAACCGCGCCGAGAAGAATATCCGTGCGTTTGATCCAGGTTACGCCGAGCGTCTCACGCTGCACGTGGCCGATGTGCACGAAGGTCTCAAGGCGCTTAACGGCGTGGACCGCATTGTGTTGGATTTGGCCGACCCGTGGAATGCGCTGGACGGCGCGGTGGCCGCATTGAATGCCGATGGCATCATGCTGGCCTATCTGCCAGGGATTCGCCAAGTGGACCAATTGGCGCGCGAAATGGCGCGACGGGATGAATTGACCCCGGCCGAGGTGATGGAAGTCTGGCAGCGCCCGTGGGTGATTGACCGGGTTCGCTGTCGGCCATCCCATAAGATTTTGGCTCACTCCGGATTTCTCGTACGAAGTCGCAGGCGCGCCAATCGTTGGCCCGGTGAGTTGGCAGAGACGCCCGCGGAAGCAACTTCCGAGGTGGTGGTACCTGCGTCCGAGCCGCCCCACGGCGAGCCGAGTTAGTCGTCATCCTCGCTGAGCGCCACGTCGTCCTTCATCAACTCTCGTAACAGCACGGTGGCATAGGCGCCGCGCGGCAGCGCAAAGCGCACCTCCAAGCCATCGGGCGCGCCGGTCAGCGCAAGCTCCTTTGGCCACACCAGGTTGGCGCGTCGGGTGCCCTGCATGATTTTGCCAAAGCCGTCAAACACCTCCGGCGCAAGCCCGAGCTCGCTAAGCACCTGGACCTCGCGTGCGCGCGCTGGCTCCTTGGCTTGGCGCATCTTGGGCCCCCACATGGGGCCGGCCGGCACGATTTCGCGTGCGGCAAACCGGGCCGTCTCTCGTGCCACGTCGTCCACGTAAAATGGCCCCCCCGAGGCCACCACCTGCATCATCTCACCTAACAACACAGTGTGCAGAAGCCCCGCCTGCATGCGGGCTGCGAGCGTGGCGTTGAAGACGTGGGCCTGGGCCGCCGACAGGGCGAGCCGGGTTAGGAAGCTGCGCTTGCCTGGATGCATGCGCCGAAGCTCAGCGAGCTCTTCGTTGCGCAACAACGCTTGACCCATTGTCAGGGTGCTGCCGTCACGCCCAAAACGTTGCGGGCCGTAAAAGTTGGGCATTCCGTGTTCAGACAGATAAGCCGCAGTCTGTTCGGCGCGCGCCAGCGATTCAGGACCCAGCTCTCGCACCATGACCTTGAAACGGTTGCCGCGCAGGTGCCCT
>JAKLEG010000008.1 GCA_022703175.1 Myxococcota bacterium
GCTTACGCAACACCCACCACAGCCTCCGCACTGCCCATGCTTGGCCCTGCGCGCTCGTAGACGTTGTGCAAGCGCACGAGCTCGACAGCGCGGCAAGCGACCCCAGAGACCGCAAATCGGTTCACCAGACTGCTGGGATTGGCGTGCCCGCATACGCCCCAGATAAACGCCAACGCAACATCAATGTGACCTTTACGGTTACACTAGAACCGCCGCAACCACCTGCCGCGCCACCTAACAGCCGAGGATTCTTTGTAACTACTTGAAATATTTATAAATGGCCGCACCTTATTGGCCGGCATGCTGGTTGCAATGGCCTGAGCCCGACAACCTTTCACTGATGGAGATGAACCGATGCGTACGACGATGATTCTCACGGCGTTGTTGTTGGCACAGGCCACCACGGCTTGCACCGAGGAACCTGCGAGCGCCCTGCCACCCCCAGTGGTGGGCACCGCGGTAGCTTTGGTGGGACAAGGTCCGCGGGTGGAAATAAGTGTCACCTCGGAGGGGTTTGTGCCGGCGCAAATCAAGGCCAAAGCAGGCACACCGCTCACCCTCGTTGTCACCCGCAAAACCGACAAAACCTGCGCCACCGAAATTGTCATCAAAGAGTTCAACATCAACAAGCCGCTGCCCCTGAACGATACCGTCACCGTGGAGCTCACCCCCACCCAGCCCGGCAGCATCCGCTTCGCCTGCGCCATGGATATGATAGCCGGCGTCATCAACGTCGAGTGATGCGCCCATGACGCGGCCCACGCAGATCGACGCACGAATCTCTGGGCGCCCCGGACGTGATAGAGGGCTGGGCCTGCTCGTGCTCATCATATGGCTAGGTGGAGGTGTTGCTTGGGCCACAGAGCCGCAGCTGCGCGACACCAGCACGGCGCTGGATGTCGAGCCGCTCTTGGCCACCTGGGTGGCCGAAGCATTGGCCAGTCGGCCGGAGCTGGCCCAACGACGCGCACTGCTTCAGGCCAGCCACGAACGCGCCGCCCAAGCCCATGCGCTCCCCGATCCGGTGCTCTCCTTGGGCCTGCAAAATGACGGCTTCCGCAGCCTGCAAATCGGCAAGATGGCCACAAGCTACGTCACGGTGATGGCCTCGCAAACCTTGCCTTGGTACGGCAAGCGCGACCAACGCCGTGACCTGGTAAGCGTTGAAGCGCGGCTCGCCGAAGCCGACCTGACGCGCGCCCAGCTCTCCATTCAAGCCGACGTGGAGCGGGGCTACATCGAGCTTCTGCTCGTGCGCGATCAACTGGCCCTCTTAAGTCAACTCGACAGCCTGTGGGCGCAAGCCACAGCACTCGCGCAGGTTCGCTACGAAGCCGGCGACGGCGCGCAATCGGAGCTCTTGCGCGCGCAGTTAGAGCAAAGTCGGCTGAAGCAACGGCGCTTGGCGCTGACGGCCGAAGAGCAACGCCGCGTGACGCTCGTCAATCGCCTGCGCGGCCAGCCGCTCGGAACACCCCTCCCCACCCAGCGGTCACTCAGCCAGCTCCCCGAGCCAACACCTACAGACTTGCCAGCGCTTTGTACCGACGCCGAAGCCCGCAGCCCAGAGTTGCAGAAGGCGCTTCTGGCCGTGGAACAATCACAAAACCTGGTGGCCCTGGCTGAGCGCGACTACTACCCGGACATCACGGTTACCGCCGGGGTGATGCCGCGCGGCACCCAGTTCGAGCCCATGTGGCAGGCAGGCCTCTCGGTGCCGCTGCCCGTCTGGGGCGCAAGCAAACAAGGGCGCGCGGTGGCCGAAAATCAACGTCGCAGCGACGCTGCTCTTGCCACGGTTACCCAGGTGCGAGAATTGTTGCAGGAGCGGGTCACCGAGCGGCAGCTACTTTTCGAAGCTCTGCGCCAGACCCAAGCGCTGTATCGCGCGGGCCTTTTGGTTCAATCCGAAGCCACGGTGAAGAGCACCTTAGCGCAGTACCAGGTGGGTCGCATAAGCTTTGCCTCGGTGCTAGAGGCGCTCACCGGCTATGTCGGCGACCTGAACGTGTTTTATGAATCGCTGGCTGCCTTATGGCGCCTACAGATCGCGCAACGCGAAGTGAGCCTCGAAGCCAACCCTGGGGCTGCCCCCTTTAGCATGGGCTCAGGCAGCGTCCCGGGTGCCAACGCCATAGGCACGAGCAGCAGGCCCGCAGACACTGGCTCCGCAAGCCCTGGCACGCCAGCAAGCAGTGCAGCCGCCATGCCCACGATGTAACGCGAGGAGTTGGCAAATGCCGAGCGAGCAAACAGACCCGAGACCTGCCACCACGACGACCGGCCTAGGGGTGCGCACCGTCGGCCTGTTGCTCCTGGGAGCATGGCTTGGCGGTGCTGGCGTGTGGGCGCTGATGCGTCACCCAAGCGGCGACAGCGCGGGCGGGCCCGTGACCGCGGCCAAGCGGCTGTACCAGTGTCCGATGCATCCCACGATCACCGCTGACCACCCGAGCGACTGCCCGATCTGCGGTATGAAGCTGGTGGAAGTAAAAATTGCGGACGCAGGCGCTGATGCTTCGCCCGCCGCGGCCGACCCCGTGCAGGGACTCGCCACCGTCACCATCGATCCGGCGCGCCAACAGCTCATCGGCCTACGCACCGCCACCGTCACCCAAGGCCCCATCGACGTGGGCATCAACACCGTGGGGCGGGTGCAAATCGATCCGACGCGGGTGCGCAAGACCAACCTGAAGGTGGAAGGCTACGTGGAACAACTGTACGTGGACTTCGTGGGCCGCCCGGTGCGCCGCGGCGAGCCGCTCTTTTCCATTTACAGCCCTTCGCTTGTGGCCGCCGAAAACGAATACCTCTTGGCCCTGCAAACCCAAGAGGCGCTCAGACCCAGTGCGTCGCTTGGCAGCAGCGGTGACACGCTGGTGAAAGCCGCACGCCGCAAACTCGAACTTTGGGATGTGCCGGCGAGCGAAATTGTCCGCCTGGAAACAGAACGTACCGCCGCCAAGCTGCTCACCTTAAACTCGCCGATTGCTGGGGTGGTCACCGCTAAAACCATCGTCGCCGGAGCACGCGTGAACCCCGGCGATATGCCTTACGAAATCACCGACCTGAGCGTCGTATGGGTGGTGGCCGATGCCTATGAGAGCGACCTTTCACGGGTGCAGGTGGGCATGTCGGCCAGCTTCACGACGCAGGCGTATCCGGCCGAGACGTTTGCCGGTCGGGTGGCCTTCATCGAGCCGCTTCTCGATCCGACAACCCGCACCGCCAAGGTGCAGCTGCACGTCCCAAACCCTGCGGCCAAACTCAAACCGGAGATGTTCGGGAGCGTCACCTTTACAACCACAAGCCACAACGGGTTGCGCGTCCCCGCCGATGCCGTGGTGCGCTCAGGCAACCATGACGTGGTGTTTTTGGCGTTGGCCGCTGGTAAGTTTGCGCCCCGCGCGGTGCAGCTGGGCGCCAAGAGTGGCGAGTTTTGGGAGGTGTTGGCAGGGCTTACGGTGGGCCAAGCAGTGGTGATGCGCGCCAACTTCTTGGTGGATTCTGAGTCGCAACTACGCGCCTCGTTGGCCGCGTTGGGCGGGCCATAACGTGCTGACGCGCATCATCCGCTTCTCCGCGGAGAACAACTTCCTCGTGATCGGCGGCACGCTTTTGGTGCTGGTGCTGGCGTTTTGGAGCATGCGCAACATTCCGCTCGATGCGCTGCCCGATCTCTCTGACACCCAAGTGATCGTTTACTCACGCTGGGACCGCAGCCCCGACTTGTTGGAGGACCAGGTCACCTACCCAATTATCACGGCGCTCTTGGGCGCCCCCAAAGTCAAAGCGATACGCGGCTACTCCGATTTTGGTTTCAGCTATGTCTACGTGATTTTCGAAGATGGCACGGACATTTACTGGGCACGCTCGCGAGTGCTCGAATACCTCTCCAAGATCACGGCGCAACTGCCGGCCGGGGTGCGCACCGAGCTTGGCCCGGATGCCACCAGTGTCGGTTGGGTCTTTCAATATGCGCTGGTGGATCGCTCGGGTACGCACACGAGCGACGAGTTGCGCAGCTACCAAGATTGGTTCTTGCGCTACGCGCTGCAAAGCGTGCCGGGCGTGGCCGAAGTGGCTACCGTCGGCGGCCAGGTGCGGCAGTACCAAATCACTGTCGATCCGGTGCGACTCGCCGCCTACAACGTGCCGCTCGCAGCGGTGATCGCCGCTGTCCGGAGCGGCAACAGCGACGTGGGCGGCCGCTTGGTGGAGCTCGCGGGACGTGAGTACATGGTGCGCGGACGCGGCTACGTCACCTCGCTCGCCGATCTGGAAAAACTGGTGCTCAAGACCGCAAGCGGTACGCCGGTGACCCTCAAAGATATAGGCAGCGTCACGCTTGGGCCCGAGATGCGGCGCGGCATCGCCGACTACAATGGCGAAGGCGAGGTGGTGGGCGGCATCGTGGTGATGCGCCAGGGCGAAAACGCCCTGAACGTGATCGAGCGGGTCAAGACCAAGCTCGCTGAACTTGCGCCCTCGCTACCGGCCGGTATCGAGGTGACCACCACCTACGACCGCGCCGACCTGATTGAGCGCGCCATCCACACCGTCACGAGCAAACTCGTCGAAGAGATTGTCATCGTCTCGCTCATCATACTGCTGTTCTTGTGGCACATCCCGTCGGCCACCGTGCCCATCGTCACGATACCTATCAGCGTCGCGCTGGCCTTCATCCCAATGTACGCCATGGGATTGAACGCCAACTTGATGTCGCTTGCCGGCATCGCCATCTCCGTGGGCGTCTTGGTGGACGGCGCCATCGTCGAGGTGGAGAACGCCTATAACAAGATCCACCTGTGGCAAGTCGGCGGGAAGCAGGGAGATTTTCACAACGTCCGGCTGCAGGCACTGCTCGAAGTCGGGCCGTCGGTGTTCTTCTCGCTGTTGGTCATCGCGGTGGCGTTCATGCCGGTGTTTACGCTGGTCGACCAAGAAGGCCGACTCTTCAAGCCGCTGGCCTATTCAAAAAACTTGTCCATGGCCATTGCCGCGCTCCTCGCCATCACGCTCGATCCGGCCATGCGCATGCTGTTTGCCCGCATCGAGCCGTTTCGCTTCAAGCCGCGCCCGCTCGCGTGGCTCGCCACCACGTTGTTCGTGGGCCGCTATCACGCCGAAGATAAACACCCGGTGAGTCGCCTGTTGCATAGGCTTTACGAAGGCCCCTGCCGCTTGGCGGTGCGCCATGCCAAAACCACGCTGTTCGCAAGCGCGCTGCTCGTAACAGCCACGGTGCCGCTCTACTTCAAATTGGGAAGCGAGTTCATGCCGCCGTTACGCGAAGGCTCGTTGCTGTACATGCCGTCGGCGGTACAGCCGGGCATGTCGGTGGCCGAGGCGCAAAAGGCGCTGCAGGTGCAAGACAAGCTGCTCATGAGCTTTCCTGAGGTGGCGCGGGTCTTTGGCAAAGCTGGGCGAGCCGACACCCCCACCGATCCGGCGCCGTTCTCGATGATGGAGACGACCATCTTGCTCAGACCCGAGAGCGCCTGGCGCGAAAAGCCGCGCTGGTACTCCCCCTGGGCGCCCAAGTGGCTTAAGGGCTTGTTGCAACCCTTCTGGCCTGACCGCATCAGCGAAGATGAACTGATCGCTAGGATGGATACGGCGCTGCAACTGCCGGGCATCAGCAACGCCTGGACGATGCCGATCAAGGGCCGGCTGGACATGCTCACCACCGGCATTCGCACCCCGGTGGGCATCAAGCTCTCCGGCGCCGACTTGAACGTGATTCAAAGGTTGGCCTTGCAGATCGAGTCGGTGGTGCAAACTGTGCCGGGCACACGCAGCGTCTATGCCGAGCGCGTGGCGGCCGGCTACTTCATCGACTTTGTGCTCAACCGCGACCAATTGGCCCGCTACGGCCTGTCGGTGGACGACGCCAACATGATGGTGATGACCGCGGTGGGAGGTGACAACCAAACCATCACGGTGGAAGGTCGTGAGCGCTACGGCGTGAACGTGCGTTATGCGCGCGCCTATCGCGACGATTTAGAGGCGCTCGGACGCGTGCTGCTGCCGCTGCCGAACGGCCGCGGCCAGATCCCCATGAATGAAATCGCCGAGCTCAAGCTCGTAGAAGGGCCGGCCATGATTCGGGACGAAAACGGCCTGTTGTCCGGCTACGTCTACGTGGACTTCGATACCGCGCACGTGGACATCGGCCGCTACGTCGACCACGCCAAAGCCGCGGTGGCCGCGGCGGTCAGCCTGCCGCCTAGTTACGCCATCGCCTGGAGCGGCCAGTACGAAAACATGATGCGCGTCAAAGAACGGCTAAAGCTAATTCTGCCGCTCACCTTGGTGTTGATTTTCGTGCTGCTCTACCTGAACACCAAATCCACCTTCAAAGCCTTGGTGGTGCTGCTGGCGGTGCCGTTCTCGGCGGTGGGTGCCATTTGGCTCGTGTACCTGCTTGGCTACAACGTCTCCATCGCCGTGTGGGTGGGCATGATCGCCTTGATGGGCCTGGATGCCGAAACCGGCGTGTTTATGCTGCTGTTCTTGGACCTGTCCTACGCCGAGGCCAAAGCTCAAGGGAGGCTCAACACCCACGGTGATTTGGTGGAGGCGATTATTCATGGCGCGGTGAAGCGCGTGCGCCCCAAAGCCATGACCGTGACGGCGGCGTTCATGGGGTTATTGCCAATCATGTGGTCCACCGGCACCGGCGCCGACCTGATGAAGCGCGTCGCGGCACCCATGGTGGGCGGGCTTGTGACCTCGTTCGTGCTGGAATTGCTAGTGTATCCGGCGATCTACTTTTTGTGGAAGCAGCGTGAGCTGACGTCCGCTCCGCCTTGCGTCGCTGGCGATTGCGTGCCTGACCATTCCAGATGATTATCTTGCCGCACAAGTAGATTCGCAGGGGGAGGGAAGCCCCGGCGAGCCCGCACCCGAGGAGTGAGCCGATGGCTGTGATGGTCACGCGTGAAGCGCAAGCGATGAACGCCGTGCATGTGGAATTGACCTCGCGCTGTAACTTGCGCTGCGTGTACTGCCGCTTATGCCAACCCAACTATCTGGCCAGCGACATGCCCGCCGAAGTCATCGACGAGGTGGTGGCGTTCCTGCTGGCTCAACGCCCGCGCCTGGTGTCGATGAACGGCCACGGTGAGACGACGCTGCTCGAAGGCTGGCATCGCCACTGCACGCCGCTGATTGCTGCCGGATTGCCGCTGCACATCATCACCAACCTGGCCCGAAACCTCACGCCCGAGGATGTAGACACGCTGGCGCGCTTTCACAGCCTGCAGGTCAGCCTCGACACCGCCGATGCCGAGCTGTTGAAGGAGACCCGGCGCAAGGCCGATCTGCGCACCATTCTCTACAACATCCTGCAGATCCGCGCCGCCGCGATCCGCAACGTGATCGCAGGCGTGCAACGCAAGCTGCCCACCTACTCGTTTAGCGTGGTGGTACACGACAAGAACATCTTCCACCTGGAAGAGCTCATCTGCCTGGGCCAAGCCGTTGGTGTGCGAAACTACATCTTCTGCAACATGACCAAGTACCCAGACGTAGAGGGTGCCGTAAACGTGCAACCCTTGGCCCAACTCCCCGAGGCCGACATCCCCAAAGCGCTGCACGCCTTGGGGCGCGTCGCCGAGTTGGCGGAGCAATTCAAACTGTCCATCAACATCGTGCCCGGGCTCGTGGAGTCGCTCAAAGAACGCCTCAGTTCAGGGAAAAACGTCGGCACCCAAAATGGCCCTGGCATGCGCTTTACCCAAGAGGTGCCACCCGGCTTCACCCGCGACTGCACCGATCCATGGCGCTTCATGATGTTCAAAGCCAGCGGCGAGGTGGTCCCCTGCTGCTGGTACCCGAGCGCCGTCGGCAAAATCACCGGCCGTGGCAGCCTCACCGAAATCCACAACAACGACGCCCTGCGCGCCCTGCGGGCTCAACTGGGCAGCGGCGACCTGGCCGCCTGCTGCCGCATCTGCCCCGCCCGCGGACTCATCTCGGTGACCGAATTCCAAAACAAATACCCGGAGTTGTTTGTGGTACAGAGCGGCTAGCGCCGCTGCGTTGCCTTTCGCCAGGGCTCACGTATGATGCTCGCACCTGGCCGAAGGCTGATTGGCCGGGTGGTAGGACCCTAGAATGGTAGTCACTCCAAGCAAGCTCCCGCCACCGGCGACCCACCATGACCCTGGTGTCACGAACGAAGCCGCGACAGCGCAGCCTAGGGGTGCCGCGCTTGTGCCAACATTGGCCGCGGGTGCGCCGCTCCGAGATGACAGGGTGGATGGCAACTCGGTGTTACGCGCGCTCGTCCGCACCCCAATGGCCCCGACGCCCAAGGCACCTGCCTCGTCACCGGCGAGCACCACGGTTGCGAACGCCCCCCTCCCCAAAACCCTACAAAGCTTCTTGAGCCGCGCGGCTGCCCGTCACCTCAACACCAACGACCGCCTGGCCCTCGTGACCGAGTACTTTGCGTTGCCTAAGGCAATGCTAGAAAACGAGCCCTTCGCAGCGCGGGCGCTCCGCGAAGGGTTGGGTAAGACCCTGCAACGCGACCCGGCGCTGCAAGCGTCGTTCAGCATGGCGTTGGCTGAACGCTTTCGGCGTGCCGACCCAGCCCTCACGGTTCACGATGACCTGGGCGCCGATCTGCTGACCCAACTGGATCGCGAAACCGGCAGTCCGCTGGCGGCGCTCATCAAGTTGCGCATCCTGGGGCAACTGCAACGCGCGCTCAGCACCGAGTTGGCGGATACCCCCTGGGCCTGGACCGAGCGGAGCCATCAACAGGTGATGGTGGGGCGCGCGGTGGCCGATGGTGACGCCCAGCTGACCCCAGCCGCCACCAAAAAGCTGGAGACAGATTTGGCTGCCTTGATGGCCGCGCGGCAGCACGACAACAACGAAGCACGCACACACGCCGATAGCTGGGTGGCCTACCTACTCAAGCCAGAAACGACGCAAGCGCTGCGCCACGCCCCCGAGGACGCCACCGCCGAGGCGCTGCTGCCTGGACTGCAGGCGATCAACGAGCTCAACCGGCGACTTTCGACCACCGGTCAAACACTCGCCGGGCGCGAACAACTGGGCGCGGCGTTACGGCTCACCGTCACACAGCTTGCGACCCCACAACTGCCACCCACCTTTCCGCAGCTGGTCAGTTTGTTTGCCGAGCCGCGAGCACCCAAAACCATAAACGGCCCCGCGGCCCATGCGTCCATTGACGAACTGGCGAACACCGACCTGAAAGCCACGGTCACCGGCTTATCCAAAGCCAACTGGGGGCTGGGCGCGCTCACGGTGTCGCTGCTGGGCGTCACCGAGGCGTTAGAGGTGTTGGTCACCCCAGAAATGACGTTCGCCGAGGCCCGCGCCCTGCACCGGGTGTTCAATCGCACCAAAGAGGTCGTGACGAAGGCCGGCTACCACACCACACACCCCGACGGCGCGCTGGCGATGCCGCTCAAGCGCTTTGCCGCCGCGTTGGCAGCGACCAACACGCTGTATGCCTTTGCCGACTACAAAGCCGACAAGATTGGCACCCCTGAGCTAAGCATGCGGGTGGGCTTTTACACCGCCGAGATCCTCGATTGGGCGGCGGCGACCGGCTATGGCCAAAAACTCATCGGCGTACCTCTCGAAAAGAGCTTCACCCTCGCCGCGAAGCGGCTGTTGCAAGGTTCCAAGCTCGCCACCAAGCTTGGCGCCAGCGCGGCTGAGAACATCATTCCGGTTCTTGGCTGTCTATTGGCTTCGGGGGCCACCTACTTTGAATATGAGCGGGCCCACGCGGCTGGTGACACCGACGAGGCCCGCGCCCGATTGGCCGAGACGCTTGGCTGGGGCGCGATGGGCATCGGTACCGCGGTGAAGGCCACGGCCGCCGTGATGGGCATGGCTGCCATCGAAGGTGGCGCCGCGACCAGTGCCACCGGCGTCGGCGTCCCGGTGGGACTGACACTGATGGTGGTGGGGGGCGTCTTAGTGGTGGGCGCGACCTGCTACGACTTTTTCTATGCCCCGAACGAAATGGAAAAACTCGCCGAGACGCTAGGCTACGCGCACGATTGAGCCTTCGCCTTTAGGGCGACCGCCGGCCGGAGGCGGTGCGATGCGCTAAGCCCAGCTCGGTGATCTCCTGAAGCTGCGCTTCGCCGAGCACCGGCCCCTCCACACACAGGCGCAGGCCGGAGCCATCCATGCAGCATTGCCCGCAGATGCCAAAGCCGCATTTCATGTAACGCTCAAACGTCAGCTCGACCGGAACGCCGAATGTTTTCGCGATGCTGCGCACGGCCAACAACATCGGTTCAGGGCCGGCGCCGTAGATGACTCGCGGTCGTTCGTGCTCCAGCCGCGCTTGCAGCAGGTCAGTCACGAGCCCCAGGCGCCCAAGCGAACCATCGTCGCTCGCAAGCTCAGTGCCTAACGGCAGCTCGTCGGGAAAAATTAGCTCTTGGCGCGTGCGCACGCCCAAGAGCACGCGACTGCCAAGCCCCAAAGCCCGTAGCGTTTGCTCCAAGAACCGCAGCGGTGCCCAACCGATGCCGCCTGCCACCAGCAGCGCGTTCTCTTGAGTCGAAAAGCGATTGCCGAACGGGCCGCGGATCCCCAGCCAATCGCCCGCCTTGGCGGCCATGAGGCGCTGGGTAAATGGCCCAATCGCCTTCACCGACAACTCCAGCTGGCCATCACGGACGGCGGAGATGGAGATGGGCTTTTCGTCGACCCCCGGCAGCCAGACATTGACGAATTGGCCTGGGGCCACATCGAACGTCTGCGCCACATAAAGGCTCGCAAGCGTGGGCGAATGCATCACGATCTGCGTGATGGGTTGTGAGCGCAGGCGCGCGGGATCAGGCATCATGGGCAGCTCCGCGTAGCTCGGCCAAAGATGCGATGCCATGCTGCGCAAGATAGGTCACAAGCCCAGCATTCACCTCGGCAAAGACGCCCAAACCACGGTGATACACGGCGCTGCCAATCGCTACCGCAGTCGCACCCGCCAGAACCATTTGCAACGCATCGTCGGCAGTGCTGACGCCACCCGTGCCGATGATGGGCAGGCGGGTGGCCCGAAAAATTTCGAACACCGCGCGCACCGCAATGGGTAAGATCGCAGGGCCCGAGACACCACCGGCCCGATTCGACAGCACCGGCTGACGGACGTTCACGTCAATGACCATGCCAGGCCCCACGGTGTTGATCGCCGTGATCGCATCGGCGCCAGCGTCAGCAACGGTTTTGGCAGCGCGCTCCAAAAAGCCGTAGTTAGGAGACAACTTGATCGCCACAGGCACGTCTTGGGCTGCTTGTTTTACCGCGCGGGTAATCGTGCCAAGCGCATTCATATCGGCTTCAAACGGCGTGCCGAACTCACTGGCCACGTTGGGGCACGAGACGTTCACCTCGATGAGCGCGGGCTTGACGCAAGCGGCATGCTCGGCCACCGCGGCAAACTCCGCCACCGTGCGCCCAAACACCGAGGCAATGATCGGCGTGGTGCAGCGCTGTTGGTAGGCTTGGATTTCGGCCACCGCTGCGGACCAACCCGGATTGGAAAGACCGACAGCGTTCACGAGCCCCACGCCAAACGACACAATCGTAGGGCTCTTGTGACCCAGACGTTCTTCGAGGCTGAAGGACTTGGTGGTCACGGCGCCGGCACCGTGGCGCGCGACGTTGTACAGCGACGACGCCGTGACGCCCAAGATGCCGGAGGCCAGCACCAACGGCGAGCACAGCTCGCTGCCACACAAGCGTGTCGCAAGGACCTCGCTCAAGCACTACTCCCGCGCACTCAAGTGTTCACCCACCGGCACAATCACGCTGAGCTCATGGAGGCCAAAGATGCCCTCGCAAAAAGCACAGGCAAAACGCTTACTCGTTGGGTCAATGCAACGAAACCGGCTTTGCACGTCGCGCTCGTGGTTGGTGATGCAGTTGGGATTGCGGCAGCGGGCCAGGCCGCGGATATTGTCTGGCACTGCCACCACCAGTCGCTCCACGACCTTGTAGTTTTCGATTCGCTTGATGCTCACGCCCGCGCACACCATGGCCATGTGCTCCATCACCCGCCCGGGCAGGCTGTGCGTTTGCAATTTGAGCATGTCTTTGCGGCCGAGTTTTTGGCTCGCGTAATTGAGCCCTACCGTTGCCACGACCTGGCGCATCTCCGGGTACGAGTGGACAATTTCGAGCACCTCCAGACCTTTGCCAGCTGGGATGTGGTCAATCACGATGCCCGACTCGATCTTCGGAATGAGCAGCGTGGTCTCGCTCATGGCGTCACCTGCAAGAGGTCCAACAGGATGGCCTGACGCATCACCAGGCCGTTGTAGACTTGTTCGAAATAGCCAGCGTGCGGCGTTGCATCCACATCGGCATTAATTTCGGTGACCCGTGGCAACGGATGCATGATCTTCAGCTGCGGCCGCGCACCCTCAAGAGCGGCGCGGTTTAGGCAGTAGGCATCCTTCACCTTTTCGTACTCCAACAAGTCGGGAAAACGCTCCTTCTGCACGCGGGTCATGTAAACCACGTCGGCCGTTTGCAGGGCGTCCTGAAGCGTCTCCAATTCGCGAAAGGCACAGCGGCTCACGGGTCCGATTTCACGCACGTGCCCGGGCAGGCGCAAAGTCTGCGGTGACACCAGCGTAAAATCGACGCCGGCATACAGCGCCAGTGCCTGCACCAGTGAATGCACGGTGCGTGAGTACTTCAAGTCGCCTACCAAGGCGATCTTGAGTCCATCTAACTGACCGAAGAACTTTTGCAGTGTGTACAAGTCGAGCAAGGTTTGGCTGGGGTGTTGGTTGGTGCCGTCTCCCGCATTAATAACGGGCACTCGCGTGGCCTCGGCCACCACCCGCGCGGCGCCTTCGCGCGGATGCCGAATCACGATCGCATCGGCATAACGTTCTACGGTGCGCGCGGTGTCGCGCAATGACTCTCCTTTAGCGACCGAGGCGTTGGTGGCTTCGGCAAAACCAATTGGGTTGCCGCCCAATCGACAAATGGCTGCCTCGAAGCTCAAACGCGTGCGGGTGGAGGGCTCGTAGAACAACACCCCCAACACCCGGCCGGTAAGCAGCTTGGCTTTTTCGGCTTGGCTCAGTGCATCCAGGTGCGCAGCCAACGTTAAATAGCGCTCAAGGTCGGCGCGCGTCAGGTCGTGCACCGAGATGAGATCCCGTTTCATCAATTAGGCTCCGCTGTTCGCGAGCAAATTCGCGAGGTAGGTGTAAGGGTCGGGCGCCGCCAAAAGCGAGCGGCCGACAATCGCGTAATGACGCTTCAAGAGATCGTAACCTTGCGCGGAGCCGCCCTGAGTACCCAGACCCGGCGTGTAAAACTCCCAGGCACCCTCTTTGCCGATCCGCTTTACGATGGCTTCGATAATGCCTGGCTTGGTGAGTGGCGCCACAAAGGCGCGCACACCCGCCAAGGCAGCCAACTTGTAGGCATCCAACACCTTGTCATCCACCAAAAAGCCGCCCTCTGACACCAAAAAGCCCGGATGAGTCATCACCGCGCCGACAATGACCTTGAGGCCGGCCTGTTGCAGCGCCTTGATCCAGGCCGCCTGCGTCTGCGGCCCTGCGTGCGAGAAGATGATCGCCTCGTCGATGCCCGCTTGTGCCAACGTTTTCGCAAACAGGCTGCCGGTGTCCGGGATGTCGGTGCCAGCCTTTTGATGGTCGTAAATAATCGGACGTTTCGAGCACATACGAATCTCGGCCACCACCTTTGGCAAACCGTGCACCAGCCCCAGCCCGAAGCCTACCTTGTAGCCATACACCGCGGGGTGTGCGTCCACCTTGCTCACAAGCTGCAGCGCTTCGTCTAAATCGGTGGTGTCTAACGCAGGAATAAACTTCACGATGCGGTCGCTCATGATTGTCCCTCGTAAAAGGCTCGCACGACGGCGGCGCGGTGGTCCCCTTGGGCCTGAAGGTAGGCGGCCAAATCCAGCGTGCTCACCAGTGCCTGCACCGGTAGCGCGTGGCGGTCGAAGTCACAGTGCTTGCGCGTACGGTCTAACGCCACGAGCACGCCTTCAGCCCGCAAGCCAAAACTCTGCTGTAGCGCCGCGGCCGCTTCCAGCTTGGTGCCGCCAGAGCTGAGCACGTCGTCGATGATAACCACGTGATCGCTTACGACCGGAAGCTGGCCAAAGAACAGCCCTTTTTCTCCGTGCGCCTTGGCTTCCTTTCGGTTGAAGCAGACGCCCAACTCCTTTTGCGACGTACGCCAAGCACCTTGCGCCACCGCGGTGGCCAGCACGATGCCCTTGTAGGCGGGGCCAAACAACAAGGTCACCTGCGGGAACGCTTGCGCCAAGCCCTGCGCCATCGCGTCTCCCACTAGCGTCAGCTCGCGCCCAGTCTTGATGCACCCCAGATCCACAAAGAAGGGCGACCTCTCACCCGATTTAAGAGTGAAATCACCGAACTTCACAGCTCCTGTGTCGACGAGGAAGGCGATGAAGGCGTGTTTATCAAGACTCATACAAAATCTCCGGTGCAGGGTTCTGGATGACGCTGGGTGAGGCGGTGCGCGCGTCGTAGCAAAGGTTGCCGCCGATGAAAGTGGATTCTACGTGCCAGGCAAGCGGCAGGTTGGCGTAGGGGTCGACCTGGGCGCGGCTGACAATCGGCCCCACAGGTCGGCCGCGAGCCAACAGGATGAGGTCGGCAGGGCTGCCCTGCTCGATGCTCTTGCCACACGCCAAGCGAAAGCAGCACGCGGGGGCGTGAGTGCTGGCCGCGAGCGCGCGGCGCCAATCGCACAGGCCTTGCTCTACCAAATGCACCAACGCGGGCGCCTGCCACTCGATGCCGGCGATGCCTGAGGGGGCGGTGGCCTCGTCGGCCTTTTCTGCCGGGGTATGCGGAGCATGATCGCTGGAGATGAAGTCGACGGTGCCGTCGCGCAGGGCGTCACGAATCGCCGCGACATCAACCACAGTGCGCAGCGGCGGGTTCACTTTGTAGCGCGCCCCGTCGCGAAGGTAGTCGACCTCGGAAAACCACAGATAATGCGGGCAGGTTTCGCCCCACAGGTCGAAGCCACGCGCCTTCATCTGCCGCAACCAAACCACTTCGTCGGCGGTGCTCATGTGGCACAGCACCAGGCGCGGCTGCTGCTTCTCCGGCAGCGTTTCCAGGACGACTTGTAACGTCTTTAGCGCTTGTCGCACCGCTTCGCGCGGGCGGTGCAAATGATGGACGCGGCTGCCATGCCCCGGTGACACGTTGACAAAGGCGGCCTCATCCTCGGCGTGCACCGTCACCACGCGGTGGCTTGTTAGCACCTGAGTGATCGCGGCGAGCGCGTGCACGGCCGGCAGGTCAGAGGACTTGGCCATGTAGAGCTTGGCCGAGGCATAGGCTCCCAGCGCCGCAACATCCGCCACGGGTGCTTGCACGTGCAGACCCCAACGGGTGCGACACTGGACGGCAAACAGCGCGCGTTTGGCAGCCAAGTGCGCGGCGCTGTTAATCGCCGGGCGATTGTTGGGCATGTCCAAGATGGTGGTGACGCCACCTTTGAGCGCCGCGAACGAAGCGTTTTCGATCCCTTCTTTGTAGGCTTGGCCGGGTTCGCGAAAGTGCGTGTGTGCGTCGACGAGCCCGGGCAATACCAAGCGCTCGCTGCCATCCACTGTCTCGACGTCGGTGACGGTATTGGCTTCGGCGGGCGTCAGCAGGTGCACGCGTTCGTTGCGAACGAGCAGCGCGCCGGATTGCGGGCATCCACACGCATCGATCCAAGTGGTGTTGCGGATCAGCATCCTTGGCCTTGGGCGACGTCTTGCCGGTCGTTGCGAATTGTGTTTGGGCCGAGATCCAGTCCCCGCCTGTCGCGCTCAAGACCCCATTCCGCCCGCTCGGTCAAGCCGCGTTGCGGCAGATTGTGTGGCGTTTGTCGGTCGACGTCATCGGCGCTCAGATTGTGTCTATGATACGACTGCCAACATCCAAGGAGAGCGACCATGCGGGTTTTGCAACGGGCGTTGACCTTTGATGATCTCCTGCTCATTCCGGCTCACTCCGCGGTGTTGCCGCGCGACGTGAGCCTGAAGACGCGCATCTCTCGAAACGTTGAATTACCCATGCCGCTCGTCTCGGCGGCGATGGACACCGTCACCGAGGCTCGCCTCGCGACGGCGCTCGCAAGCTTGGGCGGGCTTGGAATCATTCACAAAAGCCTGCCGATAGCGCGCCAGGCGGCCGAAGTGGCGGCCGTGAAAGCCGCCAAACCGCTGTCATTCCACGGTGAACCGCTGCTACCAGCGATGGATGCCCAGGGCCGACTGCGGGTGGGCGCCGCGGTGGGTGTCGGACCACAAACCGATGAACGGGTGGCGGCCTTGGTGGCCGTCGGGGTGGACCTGCTGGTGGTGGACACCGCTCACGGGCACTCGCAAGGGGTGCTACAGCGCGTGCGGCGCGTGAAGGATCTCTATCCCGCAGTGGATGTGGTGGGTGGCAACATCGCCACGGCCGAGGCCGCGCGTGCCCTTGTAAATGCTGGGGCCGATGGTGTGAAAGTGGGCATTGGGCCGGGCTCCATTTGCACGACGCGCATTGTCGCAGGGGTGGGCGTGCCGCAGATGACGGCGATCGACAACGTTGCGACGGCGTTGGCTGGCACCGATGTGCCACTGATTGCCGATGGCGGTGTGCGTTTTTCAGGGGATGTTGCCAAAGCGTTGGCGGCGGGGGCGCATGCGGTAATGTTGGGCAGTCTGTTTGCCGGCACTGATGAAGCGCCGGGCGAGGTGTACGAGGAGGGCGGGCGAAAGTTCAAAGCTTATCGTGGCATGGGTTCGCTGTCGGCGATGCGCCATGGCGCGGCCGATCGCTACTTCCAAGAGGTGGATGCCAACATTGAAAAGCTCGTGCCAGAAGGCGTGGAAGCACGCGTGGCGGCCAAGGGGCCCTTGGCCGCAATTGTTTACCAGCTGTTGGGCGGAGTACGGGCGAGCCTGGGTTACTGCGGTTGTCGGGACTTGGGCGAATTTCACACGCGCGCGAGTTTCGTAGAGATCACCACGGCGGGGGCGCGCGAGTCGCACGTGCACGATGTGCAAATCGTAAAGGAGTCCCCCAACTACCACGTGGCGTGGACCTAAGCGCATGCACAAAACGATTCTGATTTTGGATTTTGGCTCGCAATACGCCCAGCTCATTGCCCGACGGGTGCGCGAAGCGCAGGTCTACTGCGAGCTGCATCCATGGGACATGAACGAATCCGAGATCCGTCGGTTGCAGCCGGCCGGCATCATCCTGTCGGGCGGGCCCGCGTCAGTAACCGAGGCGCAGGCACCACGCGTACCAGCGATGGTGTTCGAGCTGGGAGTGCCGGTGTTAGGCATTTGCTACGGCATGCAAACGATGGCTCAGGAGCTCGGCGGCACCGTACAAAGTGCCGCGGTGCGTGAGTTTGGCCACGCCCAGGTACAACTGCAAAATCCCACGCGCCTGTTTGGCAGCTTGACCAACCCGCTGGATGCTCAAACGCCGGCGCTCCTGGATGTTTGGATGAGCCATGGCGACGCGGTGACGAAGCTGCCGGAAGGCTTTGTGGTAACCGCGGCCAATGCCACGACGCCGATCGCCGCGATGGCCGACGAAGCGCGGCGCTTGTATGCGCTGCAATTCCACCCCGAGGTGACTCACACCCCACGCGGGCGAGAGATCTTGTCGACGTTCGTACACGAGGTGTGCGGTTGCGGCCAAGATTGGAACATGCCCGACTATTTGCACGAAGCCATCGCGAAGCTGCGCACCCAGGTGGGCGAGGAGCAAGTCATTCTGGGGCTGTCGGGTGGGGTCGATTCCGCGGTGGCGGCTGCGCTGTTGCACAAGGCCATCGGTGACCAACTCACCTGCATCTTCGTCGACCATGGCTTGTTGCGAGCGCACGAGTCCGAGCAAGTGATGGCGGTGTTTGCCCACACCTTGGGTGCCAAGGTGGTACGGGTGGAGGCGCGCGCGCGGTTTCTCAAAGGTTTGGCCGGGGTCACCGATCCCGAGCAGAAGCGCCGCTTCATCGGTGCCGAGTTCGTCGCGGTATTTGAGGAGCAGGCAGCCCAGCTCGCCGATATTGCTTGGTTGGCCCAAGGGACGATCTACCCCGATGTTATCGAGTCGGCAGGGGCCAAAAATCAAAAGGCACATAACATCAAGTCGCATCACAACGTGGGGGGCCTGCCCGATACGTTGAAGCTGAAGCTGTTGGAGCCTCTGCGGGCGTTGTTCAAAGATGAAGTGCGCGAGCTTGGCCTGGCTTTGGGGTTGCCGCGCGACTTGGTCTATCGGCATCCGTTCCCGGGGCCGGGTTTGGCGGTGCGGATTTTGGGCGAGGTCACGCCCGAGGCGATACGCATCGTGCAGGGAGCCGATGCGATTTTCATCGAGGCTTTACGTGCCGCCGGTTGGTACCACAAGGTCGCACAGGCGTTTGTGGTGTTTCTGCCGGTGCGTTCAGTGGGAGTGATGGGGGACGGGCGCACCTACGAGCACGTGGTGGCGCTACGCGCGGTAGATACAGTGGACTTCATGACTGCGCGCTGGTCGGAGTTGCCGCACGCGCTTTTGGCCCAGGTATCCAATCAGATCATTAATGAAGTGAAGGGGGTGAACCGCGTGGTGTACGACATCTCGGGAAAACCCCCCGCGACGATTGAGTGGGAGTGACACTCGTTGACTTTCTCGATCTCCGGGATTAGGTCGGCACCGCGTCGAGGTGTTTGAGCTCTGAGGTGTCGCGTGTCCAAAAAGCCAGCAACCAAGCGTTCGCAAAAACCCCAACAACAAGCTTTAAGCTTTGCCGAACCGGCCAAGAAGGCCGGGAAGGCTGAAACCGCGTCGCGCAGCAAGGCCAGCCACGCCCATGCCGCGGCCGTAAAACCCGCGCCCGCCGACGCCGAAAAGGTGCGCGAGGCCCCCCCAGTGGAGGCCGCCCCCCAAGTCGCCGACACCAAGGTGCGCATGCGGGTCACCGCCGAGAAGATGGGGACTCAGCAACGAGATATCTCGATCTCTGAATTTTTCACCAAAAACAGGCACTTACTTGGTTTTGACAACGCCTCGCGGGCGCTGTTGACCTCCATCAAAGAGGCGGTGGACAACTCGCTGGACGCCTGCGAAGAGGCTGGCATTCCGCCGCACATCCTGATTCGCATCACCGAGATCTCCGAGACACGCTACCGAATGCATGTGGAGGACAACGGCCCGGGCATCATCAAGGCGCAGATTCCGAAGGTGTTTGGCAAGCTGTTGTACGGCTCCAAGTTCCACCGTTTGCGCCAGTCCCGCGGCCAACAAGGCATCGGTATTTCGGCGGCCGGGATGTACGGCCAGCTCACCACCGGCAAGCCTGTGGTGGTCATTTCTAAAACGGGAGCCGACAAGCCGGCGCACAACTACCACCTGACCATCGACACCACCCAGAACAAGCCGGTGATCGCGCACGAAGCGGTGGTGGAGTGGCCGCACAAAGAGCACGGCACCTCGGTAGAAATCGAGATGGAGGCCTCCTACAAAGGGGGTCGCAAGTCGGTGGATGAGTTCATCCAGATGGTGGCGGTGGCCAACCCGCATGCGCGCATTGAGTACTTTGCGCCCGGCAAGGCGCCCGTCATTTACCCGCAGGTCACCACCGAATTGCCTAAGGAAACCAAGGAGATCAAGCCACATCCGCACGGCATTGAATTGGGCATCTTGCAGCGCATGCTGCAAGGCTCGATGGCGCGCAACCTCGGGGGTTTTCTGCAAGGGGAGTTCTCCCGGGTTTCGGCGGCGGTGGCCGAAGAAATCTGTAAGACGGCGGGCCTATCGACCGCTGGCCAGTTGAAGAAGGTCACGCCGGCTGAATCGGAGCGCCTCTACCAGGCGATCAACCAGACCAAGATGATGGCGCCGCCGACCAATTGCTTAGCGCCCATTGGCGAGCCGGCGTTAATTGACGGCTTGAAAGCGTTGCTGGTGCAGCGGCACATTGCCGAGGAAGAAGCCGCCCAGCGCCGCAAGGCCGAAGAGGCAGCAAGTGCGGCCGACGCCGCGCAAAGGGCCGAAGCCAAGGTCACCGAGGCGCTAAAGAACATCGTCACCGTCGCCCAGGAGAGTGACGACGAAGACGGTGAGGCCGACGAGGTCGAAGACGACCTCAGCAAGGCCAAGAAGTTGGCCAAGCAAAAAGACGTCCAGAAGAAGCTCGCCCGTGCCAAGGAAGTGGAAGCCCAGGCTGAGGCCGCGCCCGTCGCGGATGCCGAGGCGCCGGCAGAAGGTGACGCGGTGGCTGAGGCCGCGCCTACCAACTTGGCGTTGGGTAGTGTCATCAACGTTTTCGACAAGCCGGTGTTTGTTACCGCGGTGACTCGCTCGCCGCGCGTCTATCGTGGCAATCCGTTCCAAGTGGAAGCGGCGTTGGCGTACGGCGGCGATTTGGGTGCCGACGAGTTGGCCACGGTGTGTCGTTTTGCCAACCGCGTGCCGCTTTTGTATCAGCAGGGAGCCTGCGCCATGTCACAGGCCGTGATGCGCACCAATTGGCGTGGTTACGATGTTGAGCAAGCGCGCGGCGCCTTGCCCACTGGGCCGCTGTTGATCGTGGTGCACATTGCCTCGGTGTGGGTGCCGTTCACGTCGGAGGCCAAAGAGGCGGTGGCGCACTACGACGAGATCATCAATGAGCTGAAGTTCGCGTTGCAGGAGTGCGGCCGGCGCTTGTCGCGCCATATTCGCCGGCGGCGGCGCATGGCCGACGAGATGAAGAAGGCCAAGTACATCGAGAAGTACATCCCGCACATTGGCGCGGCGCTGCAGGATATTTTGAAGTTCAACGACAGCAAGCGCGACAAGCTCGTTGATGAACTGACCGGCATTTTGGAGCGTTCTCGCAACATGTAGTCGATTCCCGGACGCCGAGGCCTGCGGGGCTTTGCGCGTCCGGTTTGCGTGAGGTTGTGTGATGGCAGAGACACGGAAGCATCGTTCGGCGCAGCAAGCCAAGAACGACAAGATCGCGATCAAGTCGATCGACGATTCGGCCAGCTACATTTATGGCAAGATCATGAAGGGCCAAAAGCCCGAGATCGAAATGCCGTTACGCGGCTTGTCCAACGTCGTGTACGACTCGAAGAAGGGCTACTTCGAAATTGGCCGCTCGAAGAAGGTGCGCACGCTCACCGTGAACACCGCCAAGACCTTCGCCCAGACGTTGCGCATGATGGCGCTCTCCAAAGAGTTGGTCGTAACCAACGACTTTGCCACCAAGCGAGACGCTTACTACCAATCGAAGAACTGGCGCGATGCGAAGTTCGACGAACAACCCGAGAGCGACACCGTGATGGACGACATCGAGGCGATGTTCGCGGTGCACGACATCTCCCGTGAAGATTTGCGCTTTGTGCCGCAGGAGCACGGCGGTGCGGTGGCGGGCGAGTTGACGGTCATCGACCGGGATATGGAAACCGGCAAGAAGATCGTCATCGATTGCACCAAGTTTGGCTCCGGGGCCTACTCAGTGCCGAGCTTTGTGGAGCAGCTGGAGTTCAAGACCAACGCCAAGTTCGTGTTGGCCATCGAAACCCACGGTATGTTTCAGCGTTTGCAGTCGCACAACTATTGGAAAAAGGCGCACTGCATCTTGGTGTCGCTCAACGGCGTGCCGTCGCGCTCGTGTCGGCGTTTCGTGCGTCGCCTCTCCGATGAGTGCAAGCTGCCGGTGTATGCCTTTACCGACTGCGATCCCTACGGAATCTCCAACATCTACCGCACGCTCAAGGTTGGCTCGGGTAACGCTGCACATATTAACCGCTTCTTCTGCGTGCCCAACGCCACCTACCTGGGGTTGGCGCCGCAAGACATCATCGACTACGAGTTGCAAGACGCGACCCACAAGCTTTCTGAGATTGACATCAAGCGTGCCCGCGATGCCCTAAAGAACGATCCGTTCTTCACCGAGCACAAAGCGTGGGCCAAAGCGATGGAGATGCTGGTAAAAATGGGGGTCCGCGCCGAGCAACAGGCGCTCAGCAAGCACGGCCTGAACTTCGTGATCGACGAATACTTACCCGCAAAGCTGAAGAAACCCAGCGCCTTCCTGCCGTAAAGACATCAACCGGCAACGTTCTCGCCAAATTGGCACTCGATAACTCAGGGACGATCTAACCCGTTTTCGGAGGTGCGAGGATCTCGCCGACTTTCTTAAGGAACTCGGCGGTGCCGAAGGGTTTGCCAATAAAGTGGGTGCCGGCCTCCAAGACCCCGTGGTGCACGATGGCATCGTCGGTGTAGCCAGACATGAATAGCACCTTGACCCCCGGACGCGTCACGGCCAAGCGTTCGACCAACTCGCGACCGCTCATGCCAGGCATCACCACATCGGTGATAAGCAGCTGAATCAGATCGGCGTGTTGCGCAAAGGTGGCAATTGCCTCCTGGCCGCTAGCCGCAACGTGCACGGTGTAACCCGCCTTCACGAGCAGCCGCTTGATGAGGTTACGCACAGCATCTTCATCTTCGGCCACAAGCACGGTGGCGGTGCCGGTGGTGGTTACCATCGGGGGCAAGGACTCGGGGTGAGCCTCGGGACGTGCTCCCTCGCGCGGCAAGAAGACCTTGAACGTGCTGCCTTGATTCACCTCGCTGTAGACAAAAATGCTGCCGCCACTTTGTTTGACAATGCCGTAGACTGTGGCGAGCCCAAGGCCCGTGCCGCGCCCGGGCCCCTTGGTGGTGAAGAACGGCTCAAACAACCGCGCCTGCGTGGCGGCGTCCATCCCATGTCCGGTGTCGCTGACCGCCAGCATCACGTAATCCCCGGGCATCACCCCCACATGGTGGGCGGCGTACTCGTCATCCAAGTGCACGTTACCAGTTTCGAGGAGGAGCTTACCGCCGTTGGGCATCGCGTCGCGCGCGTTTACCGCCAGGTTCATGATGACCTGTTCGACCTGCCCAGGGTCGGCGCGGGTGGCATACAGATCGCTCGCTGCCACGAAGTTGATCACGACATCCTCGCCGATAAGACGTTTGAGCAGCTTCATCATGCCAGCCACGATGGCGTTCAAATCGAGCACCTTGGGCTGCAGAATTTGCCGACGACTAAACGCCAACAGCTGCCGCGTAAGTGTGGACGCACGGCCCGCCGATTTGTGCACCTCCTCAAGGTCGGCGCGCAGATCGGGGGTCGCGTCGGTGCGAGCCAAGGCCAGCTCGGTATAGGTGTTGATCACTGTCAGCAAGTTGTTGAAGTCGTGAGCCACGCCGCCTGCCAAACGGCCCACCGATTCCAAGCGCTGGGCGGCCCGCAGCTGGGATTCCAGTGCTTGGCTTTCGGTCTCGGCAAACTTACGCGCCGCGATCTCCCAGGCCATATCGGCAAACTGCGCTACCACCGCGACGTCGGTTTCGTCGTAGTCGGTGGCCTTGTTGCCCACACCTAAGATCGCAACAATTTTGTCCCCCCGAAAGATCGGCACCACCAACTCACGAATGAGCGGTGCATGCCCTGGCGGCAAACCGCGCTTGTGAGGCAGGGCCGCGTAGTCGTTGTGAATCACCGGTTGACGTTGATGAATGCAGTCCACCCACACACCCGCCTTGCTCACCGGGTAATGCGTCCCCTGCCCCTCAGCCGTGCAGTACTCGGCTTTGGTAAGCGTCGACCAGGCTTGCAGCGTGAGGGTTTCCTGGTCGGCGCCAAGCGTGTGGAAAAAGCCAATCGCACTGTGGGTCAGCGTGCCCACCTCGTCGAGGATAAGCTGCAACAGCTGCTCAAGCCCTTGGTCCATGGCCGATTGCTGCAACCGCAAGCGCGCCGCCTGAATGCTTTCGAGTTGCCGGTGCTCGGTGATGTCGCGGGCAAAACTTAACAACGCCGGTTGGCCGTTCCATTCGAGATTGAAGGCGTTCAGCTCCAACCAACGAATGCGACCATCTTGGCGCCGCACCCGCACGCTGTAGGTCTTGGGCACAGCTTCGCCGCGGGCGAGCCGGGCATTGCGCTCCAGCACCAAGGCGCGGTCCTCCAGATGGATGTGCTCAAGAAACGGCAACGTTGACAGCTCGGCACGCTCGTAGCCCAAGGTGCTCGCCAGCACGGCGTTGGCATAAACAATGACACCGCCTTGCACCACCGCAATGCCTTCGCCCGCGTTCTCAACCAAGTCGCGATACTTGCGCTCGCTGGCCAACATGGCGACCTGGGCTTGGTGACGGTTGCGATCGCGCTCGTGCCGCAGCACAAAAGTGGCCACCGCTCCCAAAATGATGAACAGCAGCAAAATGCTCAAACCGGCCACCGCAGCCGCCTCACGCGCCTCACCTAAAATTTCGGCCTCATCCATCTTGGCCACGAGAATCCAAGCCGTGCCCGGCACCGAGCGAATCTCCGCGATCACCGGCAAGCCACGATAATCGTAACCGCGGATCCGCCCCCGTTTGCCTAAAGCGCCTTGCACCGCCGGCACTTCGGTGCGGGTGAGCGGCAACCGCAAAGACAGCGCGGGTATCGAGATATGCCGGACCTCATTCAAAAACAGTACGTCGTCCCCTTCGCGACGCACCATCAGGGTTTCGGCGGTGGGACTGGGGGTCGGCCACGATTGCAAGTAGGGCAACAAGAACTCACGCGCGTTGGCGGTCATCACCACCACCGCCATCACCTTGCCAAAGGCATCCACCACCGGCGCCACTGCATCAAAAAACAAGCCGCCATCCTGAGTGCGGTAGATTCCCGAGGTGGCGGGAGCGCGGGCCAGCATGGCCTGGCTGATAGCGTCGTTGGTGGTAGGGGTAGGCAGGTCGGGCAAGTCATCCCGTCCGGCCAGCAACATGAACCCGGCGGTATCGCGCAGCGCCACCCCATAAAGGTTGCTCCAGCGTTCTTCACCCAGGAGTCGGTCACGCAACGTCTGGCGTGGCGCCGGGGCCTGCGGATCGATGAGCCAGTCGGCCACTGCGCGGCGAAACATCTCGCTCTCCATCATACGCAGCGCATTGCCAAGCAGGCTTGTGCGGTAACGCTCGATGTCGGCAACTTTCAACTCGCTCACGGCGGCCAGCTCGTCGTACTTGACCCGGGTGAGGCGCGCGACTTCGCTGCGATAATAGAGCACGGCGCCAGTCACAAAGACGCCCGCTAGCGCGAGCACGACAACGGCCCAACTGGGCAGCACTAGCCAACTTCGACGGCTCAGACGTCACCCCCGCCATGCGCAACCCGCACTAAGTCCCTGCATAGCCTAGCCATCCCTAGCGTATGGCGTGATCCCAACATGGCAAGGGGACAGAAATAGCCGTGCGGTCGTGCGGTCTGAAGTCTACAGAAGGGCGCAACGCTTGTTGCCAGACGACGATACACCTCCCTGAAATACTTGTGGTTGTTGGTTGGCATCGTTCTCGCATTGGCGCACCTCGGCCCTTTACTTGAGAGGATCCCATGCAGCGCTGCAAAAGCCTCGCGAAAGGCGCGCCGATGTCCAGCCGCAACTTCCTGCTTGTTATCCTGGCCCTGCTGCCTACCTTCGGGAATAGCTGCAGCAGCAACGGCGACCAGACTCAACCCCGGCATGGCGACAACCTGCGCGGTGATGCCGATGTAGACGATGAGCAGGCAAGCGACACCGCTGAGGCGGACTATGATGTGGGCGACTCGGGGCCGCTCAGCGCCTTTCCCTGGCGCATTCCCACCATCCATCCGTTTGACTGCGGCGCAGGTGGGATCGTGGGCTTTTGGGATATCGACTACCTCTGCAAGATTCAGACAGGCGGCTTGGATTTAGAGCTGTACCTGCAAGCCTCCCCCAACGCTTGCGAAGGCAGTATCATGCCGTTTGCCGACATGACCGTGCCCGGTGCCTGGATCAAGCGCACCGGCGAAAACCTGGTATGGCGCGTCTCTGCAAGCTTTGAGGCGGGCGGCAACCATCGCAACGACTCAATGGCCTTTGCCGTAGACGGCACTCTCTATCGGATTTGGCATTCGTCCTTCGGCATCGGCTTTCGCGCCTGCGTCGCGCCGGATTGCCTGCTCATCTGCACGGACGAAGCCAGCGTCGGTCATCCGTGTGATGAGTACAACAACGTCGCGGTGAATGGTTGTGCGCGTAACAGTGGCGATGGCCCGCCCCCCAACCCCGTGATCTGCATACCAATCGCCTCCGATGGCTCGGTGTCCCCTTACCTCGATCCTTGGCAAGTCCAAGCCAGTGACGAAAGCTACCCGATCTTGCCTTGCGAAGGAGATCTGTCATGAGACGCCTCGCCGAGCTCCTGCTCGCGATGGCCACCCTGGGACTGCTGAGCTGCAACTCAGGCGACGACCGCTGCAACACCGGCAACCTGGAGCTACAGCTCGCAGGTGTCAGCGCCGATGCGCCCTACTTCATCACCGTAGGTGTTACGCCCAACGGCGAAATTCGCCGCCTGCGTTGCCCCGGCCCAGACACGGCGTTGGCGCAATGTCGCCCGCACGGCGCATACTTTGGCGCGCTGCCGCGAACCACCCTGCTCATCACGGTACAACAATCAGGCGCTGCGACGCTCTCGGCGCGCACCGACGCCTTGGTGTCTGACACCACCTGCGCCGATCCGGTGCTGCTACCGCTTAACCAAAACGCCTTGCCGGCGCCCACAAGCCTAGAAGACTACGCCACCGGCTTCGATGCTACGACTGGCGTGGATGAATTTGTGCGCCTGGCGGTCGCAGTCCCCACCGAGAATGGCCTGACCCACGCGGTAAAGTTCGTGATCACAGATGTGCGTGGCGCACCCACCGTGTATTTTCAAAATACCAAAAAATACCCACTGCACTACAGCTTCTACCGGGCGGTGCTGCACGGTGAATTGGCGCTGGATGACTATGAAGCCACGACGTACTACGGCGCCACTCGCACCCAAATGGCTGGCACGCTGGTGTACGACCCGGCGCGCACCGTGAGAAGCGACGCCTGGGCACAAACCTTCACCGCACCTGTCACGTTGGAGTTTTTCCCGAGCGACGACTTGACCCCGGCGTTGGCACAACTGGCCCAACGCCTCGTCGCCGAACGCGTGGGCTTCGCCGACCCTTGTGGGAGCCCGCATGGGCTTGGCTATGTGCCAGGCAATGACCAGCGCGAACGGGAGCTACAAGCGCACGCCTGGGAATTTGCCGCCACCAACAGCTTGTACCTGCTGCGGGCGGAATTGTACGGCGACGTGCTGGTGCAATACCTGAACGTCGGCAAGGCGTGCGGCACGCTGCGCTACCTGACCCCCGAACAATTCTTGGCCACCCCGCTGTCGTTCAAAGATATCGCGCTGCTGTCTCGCTTACCCAACGAGGTGCCGCTCGTGGGTGGCACCCTCACCGAGGAGCTGCAAACCCCACTGGCCCATGTGAATGTCGCCGCACGCGCCCGCGGTACGCCCAACATGGCGCTCTTGGGCGCAAGCCAACGGCCCGAGATTGCCCCACTTCTAGGGCAACTCGTGTGTTTTGAGGTGAACTTGGGAGGCTACACCTTGAGCGCCGCGACGCTAGCCGAGGCCCAGGCGTTTTGGGACGCACGCGTGCCAGCCGAGCCGTACGTGCCGGTGGCAGACCTGAGCGTCACCGAATTATTGAGCTTCGCTGACCTTGGCTTTACCGACGCCGATACCGTGGGAGTCAAAGCCGCTAACTTGGCGGAGCTATCGCACTTCATGGGCGAGCTGTCACCGCAAGGTCTGGCTGTGCCGTTCGTACACTTCGCCAACCACCTGCAACAAAACCTCGTGACCACCGAGTTGTGCAGCGTGGCCGACAGCAACTGTCGCACCGAGGGGCGCACGACCAGCCTGTGCGACGCCGTGAGCGTAGGCTGTAGTGCAGCCGTGAGCGCGGGTCAGACGCTGGCCCAGTACATCGACACCCAGCTTTTAGACCCGACGTTCCTCACCGACACAGCGACTCGTGAGGCCACGCTCAATACACTGCGCCAGCTCATCGCGCATGCGCCGGTGGCTGCTGCGTTGGCCACCGACCTGGACGCCGCGGTGCTAAACCTGGCTGCAACCGACCCGGTGCGCTTGCGCTCCAGCACCAATGCCGAAGACCTGCCGCAATTCTCGGGTGCGGGATTGTACGACTCCTACGGCGCCGAGCTGGGTACCGACCGACGACCCTCGGCACGCGTACGCAAGGTGTGGGCCAGCGCTTTTAACTTTCGTGCCTTCGAGGAGCGGGCCTTCTGGGCTATCGATCAACGCGCCACGATGATGGGCGTCGCGGTTCACAAGAGCTATCCGAATGAGGCCGCCAACGGTGTGCTCATCACGCAAAGCATCGCCAACCCGGGCGTCAGCGGCTACTACGTGAACGTGCAGCTGGGCGAGGTGTCGGTGACCAATCCTGAAGGGGGTGTGCTGCCTGAGGTGTTGACCCTTTTGCCCTCGGGTATGGGGCTGTTGGTGCTCCGCGATCGGTACTCCACATTGTCACCCGGGGTGCCGATCCTGAGCGATGCCGAGCTGTTGAGCCTCTACCAAGCAGCCGCCCAGGTGCAGGCGCACTTCGCGCCGCTGTACGGGGCCAATCCAGCGACTCTCGCGCTCGACCTGGAGTTCAAATTTGATAATCCCAACCGCAATCTGATCATCAAGCAGACGCGCCCGTACTATCAACGCTAGGCGTAGCGACGCCTGCGGCATCTTGACCGGCAGGCCTAATAACTCAAGATTCTATTGTTTATTCAAAGTGTTACGGCTCCGGGCTTGCATAGACGGCCGGCTCGGTGTTTGCTGCAGGTCGGGGCAGGTGTCCCAAACAGGTATGTGGCCGACTTTAGAGGCCGTCAGGGAGGTAGACAGTGTCGGGGCGTATTCATCAACTTATCGACCAAGTGATCCAGGTGCGCACGCATGGCAATCCGTCCATGCAGCACTTTGTACGGGTGCAGTTGTTGCTGCAGGGAATCGATCCAACCAAGTTCTCGCCGCAAAGCCCCGACGACCCGGCCATCGAAGCCAAACTGCAAGAGATGCTGAAGAGCCTTACCTAGGAGCACCCATGACCCTTCGTGTTGCCTACACCTACGAAACCGATATCACCAAAGCCACAGCGGCATTGAAGACCCAGCTCAAACCAGAACGCGCCAAATGGGTCCTCTACTTTGCCGCCAGTCGTTTTGACCCGCAGCATACCGCGGCGGCAATGAGCAAAGCGTTCGACGGCGCCACCGTCGTGGGCTGCACCACCGCGGGCGAGCTTACGAGCGGCAAAATGCTCAAACACAGCATCGTGGCAATGCTGTTGGATGATGACGAGCTAGAGCTGGTAGCTGCTGAAGTGGCAACGCCGATCAAAGACGGCGTCGAATCGGTTCGGCAAGCCCTGGGTCGGTTGGGCCAACAGCTCGGCAAACCGATCAGCAAGCTTGGCAACACCGACTACGTAGGCCTGGTGCTCACCGACGGCATGTCGGGCGCCGAAGAAGAGGTGATGGCCACGTTGACCCAGCACTGCAGTATACCCTTCGTCGGCGGCTCAGCCGGGGATGACCTGAAATTTCAGCAGACGTTCGTGAGCTTAAATGGCACGGCCCACAGCAACGCGACCTTGCTCGTGATCCTCAAACCCAAACACGGTTTTGAGATTCTCAAGACGCAGAGCTTCAAGGCCCAAACCCAAACCCTCGTCGCCACCGACGTGGATGAACCCAATCGAACCGTGCGCGCCTTCAACGGCAAACCGGCCGCTGCCGAATATGCGCGCGTCTTGGGAATTGCCCAAGAGGCACTGGCCAGCGCCTTCATGCAACACCCGCTCGGCCTGATGGTAGATGAAGAGCCCTTTGTACGCAGCCCGCAACAGCTTAAAGGCGATGCGGTGGTGTTTTACTGCGCGGTGAAAAAGGGCATGGAGCTGCGCCTGCTCGATGGCACCGATATCGTGGCCGACACAAGTCAGGCCCTAGCCGAAACCCAAGCGCGCGGCCCAATCCGCGGCTTGATCAACTTCCACTGTATCCTGCGCACCCTGGGTCTAGAGGCGAACCGCCAAACCGACGCCTATGGCAAGTTGTTCAGCGCTATCCCCACGATTGGCTTTAGCACCTACGGCGAAGCCTACATCGGCCACATCAACCAAACCTCCACGATGCTGGTGTTGCGCTAGCCAACCGTGGCAGTTGCGTTTGTCCCGGACGCATCACAGCAGTGATTCGAGCCTGCAGTCCGACTCCATCACATACCGTGACGCAATGCGTCTAAGTAGCTGAAACTAGGTCATTTGTCGCAATGTGGGCGCAACGTCTCTTGGCGACGTGCCGATAAGGGAGCAGGATTTGCCCGTTTCCAAAAATAGGATCTTGGGCTAGGCCCTAACAAAAGGTTGGAGGAACCATGAAGATCAGCAACGTAGAACGTGCGTTTCGTGATGCGGCAGCCAATGGCATCATCAGCAAAAAAGAAGCTGGTGAGATCAACAAGCTGGCCGAGAGCTGTCGCAGCCGCGAAGCACTGTTGCAGGGGCTGGTTGCCAAGTACGCCAAGACACCAGCACAAGAGTACAAAATGAAGTCGGTGTTGGGTCTGAACACCGGCATCGTCGGCCCGATGGACGCCAACCTTGGCAAAGTGTCGCCCACGACCCACAAGGCGCTCGTGAAGGCATATGAGGCCATCAAGAGCAATCTGGGTGAAACGACCAACGCGCTGAACAACAAGAGCCTCACCTGCGTGTCAGACGTGCTCGTGAAGTCGTTGCCTGGTGCCTGCGGTGGCTCGGTGGTGAAAGCCATGATCCCGGTTTCCACCAGCATCCCACCCGTGGACGCCAAGAACCCGAATAACGTCGGCACCTTCTACATTGAAATCCTGCGCGGCGGCGTGGCTCCGGGCATCTCGAAAGAAGTGTACGGCCCGTTCGAATTGAACAAGGCGAAGAGCACCGGGCCGGTATCAGTGCACGGTATCGAGAACGGCAAAACGATTGAGATGACCAAGGGTGAGAAGCTCACCGTGGCGCTCCCCGAGAATTCTGGCAGCACCGGCTTAAACTGGCACCTCGTCAACCCGAACCGCGAGTTTGGTGGCCCGACGAAAGAGTTCTTCCAGGTCGGCGGCGCACCGCGCGCGATGGGCGGCGGTACGGACGGTGGCACGCAGTTCTTCGAGTTTGATACCAAGAAGAACAGCTTGCTCCACGCGGGCGAAACCTATCCGCTGCGCTTCGAGCTCAACCGAGGTTCGGGCAAGGCCTACGACAAGTTCACGGTGAAAGTGAAGATCATCTAATTCGGTAGCGCGTTAAGCTTGATGATGAACGGCGTGGGAGCCCCTAAGGTTCTCACGCCGTTTTGTTTTTGGGAGCCTGATGGCTAGGCAGAGCTGGCTTCTGGCGTGGCAGGCAAGGTGGCCGCAGGTTGCGCCGCCTCACCGTCGGCCAACAGCCGCGTAACCCCGTAGAGCGCCACCGGCTCCTGTTTGCCTTTCACCTTTACGGCCGGCAGTGCGGTTGCGACCACGTGCTTGGCCACCGCATGGTACGTCGCTTCAGAGATGAGCAGCGGCACGCCGGTGGCCTTGGTTTGGCTTTCTAGGCGCTGTGCCAAGTTCACCGCATCACCAATGACCGTGTATTCCATACGCCGCATATGCCCGATGTTGCCGGCGACCACCGGTCCGGTGTTGATGCCAATCCCAATCTTGATGGCAAACTGCCCGCGCGCCGCACGGCGTTCGTTCAGCTCATCCAGCGCCTTCAGCATCTCCAGCGCCGTCTTGACCGCACGTAGCTCCGGCTCGGGTTGGTCCACTGGGACGTTGTACACGGCCATCAAGGCGTCGCCGATGAACTTGTTGAGAAAGCCATCGTGCTTGAAGACGATCTCCACCATCACGTTGAAATACTCGTTCAGCAGCGAGACCACTTCGGGCGGAGATAGCCGCTCGGAAAGATTGGTAAAACTACGAATATCCGAGAACAACACGGTGGCGTTGCGATTTTCGCCGGTGAGGGTGAGGCCGCCCTTTTGGGTGATACGACGCATGACCTGCGTCGATACGTAGCGCGAGAAGGCATCCTTAAGTTGCTCGCGTTCGCGCAAACCGCGCACCATGAAGTTGTAGGTGGCGGCCAACATGCCAATCTCATCGGTGCGCTGAATCATCACCTCGTTTTCGAGGTTGCCTTCGTGCACCGCGCGCATCGCGTTCACCACCCGCGACAGCGGCTGAATCACCATACGGCCCAGGGCAATGGTGGCGTACACCACCAACAGTACCAGCGTGCCTATGAGCACGCTGACATTGACGATGAGGTCGCGGCGGAAGTCCGCTTCTAAGCGGTCCATCGAGGTGCCCACCAAAAGCTTGCCTACCTCGCCTTTGCCGGGCACCTGCAGGGTAAAGCGCTTGACCCGCATCGACGGCCCCAAAGCCCCCCCCAAGCGCGCCACTTCGTTGAGCACCTCGGTTTCATCGGCGAGCCGCTTGCCGCCCGGAAACTCCGTGGCGGACGGCCGTGCCCGACCGGCCATGAAGCGACTTTGGGTGTCGACGATGAGGCCAAACGCCAAATCACGATTCTTGTTGTTCTGAATGATGGCGACGGTGAGGAAATTGGATAGGAAGTTCTTGATGCGCGGACTATCCAAATCTTCACTGGCCAATTGCCCCGTGAGCGCGGCCACCACCACGCGGCCGACCGTCTCGCGGTTGATCAGCGCCTCTTCCTGAAGCGCCTGCCGGTGTGTGAACAATTGAAAGATGTTTTGTGCGGTAAAAATGATGCCGATGATCAGGATCAGGCCCAACGTCAGCTTGAGCCTGAGACTCATCTTGACGCGCGTAAGTTCGGGCGTCTCGTCGTTGCTTATGCTCATACAGGGCCGACCCTAACACGGCTTTGTTGTGACGCACCATGCCAGAACCACCGACGCCTTGACCCGTGACAACCCCCTACCGCTTGTGCGAAATGCTGCACCAAACCACCACCACGCCGATAACGGATTCTGATGAAACGCACATTCATGCTTCGCTTCGTTATGCTTGTCACTCTGACTGCCACCGGTTGTGGACAATCGGCATCCCTTACCGACAAGCCTCCTTATCTCGCGGCCTCCAGCGACGTGATCGACTTTGGCACCCTCGATGTCGGCGATGAGCTGGAGCGCACTTTGTTCTTCATCAACAAGGGCGACAAGGTCATGACGATGGGCGACCCAAGTGGTGACACGTTGGGCGGCGTCTTCAGCGTCGTGCTGGAGGCGGCCACCGTCAACCCGAGCAGCGAAGTGAAGGCACGCATCACCTTCGCACCGGCCGACGTCACCGACTACAACGTGGCAATGAGCTTCCCGAACGACAGCGACAATGAGCCCTCGTTTGTTGTGTCGCTCAAGGGCAAAGGCGTGGCCCCCAATCCCTGTGACGGCATCACCTGCAACACGCCGCCCGCCCCGGCATGCCTCGGCAGTGGCACCAGCCGCTTCTACGACCCTGCAGGCGATTGTAACGATGGCGAGTGCAGCTACACGATGGCCACTGAGAGCTGCGACTATGGCTGCGATGCCGCGAGCGGCCTGTGCAATGGCAACCCGTGCATCGGCATGGTGTGCAACACGCCGCCTGCGCCCACCTGCTTGGGAGTCGGCACCA
>JAKLEG010000080.1 GCA_022703175.1 Myxococcota bacterium
TTTACCGAGAAAGATCTCGGCCATGCCCCCCTGTGCCAGCCGGCCCAACAGGAAATAGTTGCCGTAGACTACGCCTTCGCTCACGACGGCCAACATACTTGATTGCGAATTCCTTGCAAGCTAACGTCAAGGCCGCGAACGATAGAGCATGGACGTAAGCATAGGCGTAGGTCACCGTCTTCCAACCGAGTAGAACAGCCGCACCTTTATGATTGTTCAATGCGCAAAATGCGGCACCAAATTTCGGCTCGATGAGGCGAAGATCGGCCCGAAGGGCGCCAAGGTTCGTTGTGCCAAGTGTCAGTTTGGCTTCATCGTCACCAAGCCGCCACCGGTCGTGGATTTTGCGGGGCCCACCGCTGTCGGCCCCGCCATCGATACGCGTGATTTGAATTTGGATATTTCGCTCGACACCACAGCGGTGTCTGACGCCGCCTTGCCACCGCCGCGCCCTAAGGCGATGGAGGCCGCGCCCACCGAACCGTTTGGGGTGGGCCTCGACATGGCGTCCGCCGCGACCACGGGGCCGTTGGCGTTGGACTTTAGTGAGGCACCGACAGCCGTGGGGGTGCCGACTGCCGCTCCTTCGATCCACAACGCGGAAACCGCGATCTACCAAGTGCCGGCGCAGTTTCGAGCGAAGCAGGCTCCTCCAGCAGTGCCGGAGACTGCCGCCGACGGCCTGACGGTTGACATCGACTTAGATGCTGATGAGCTGCCCCCACGCGCGGCCACACCAGCGTCACCTGCGGATGCTGAGTCGCCACCCGAAGTTGACGATTCGATGTTGGTGGACGATGCCGACGTCACCGCGTTGGCACCGCCTACACCTGCGGCACCGGCCGAAGAGGTGTTTGCCGACCCATTCGCTGGAATGGCGGCGATCTCGGTCGATGGTTCTATTGAGTCGCCTGCACAGACACCGTCGGCGGAAGTGTCCGCTGCACCCTCTGGCGTTGTGCCCGCCATTGAGGAACACCAACCGGCGCCGGGTCGCAACCTGGCCGAACGACCTGTGCCCGAGGTTGTCGCCAGGCCTTCGGCCGCCGACGAGGAACCCTCACGGGGGCTGATCTTGGCGGTGCGAGTGGTGCTGGGATTGCTGTTGACGGCGGCGTTGGCGCTGGGGGTTCTGACCTACCTAGGCGGCGGTCGCACCGATTTCTCGATGGTTGGCCTCGCCAAGCCGCACGCCTCACAGGACACCGAGCTTACCCCCGTGGATGGCGTGGCGCTCGTGAGCATGCGCTCGGTGCTCTACCCAGTGGAGACCGGCCGTCATGTGTTGGTGTTTACTGGCACCGCACAGAACCACAGTCCGTCGCCGCAAAAAGAGCTGGATGCGGTAGCCGAGTTGGTCGACCGGGCGGGGCGAGTGATTGCCACTGAACGTGCGCCGCTGGGATTAGCTCTGGGGCCGGCCGAGTTGGCATCGCTTTCCGACCGCACTTCCGTCCAGGCCGCTTTTCTTGAGGCGGCCAAACGCCAACCAAGCCTGGTGATCCCCTCCGGCGCCGCTGCGCCGTTCACTGTGGTGATTGTGCAACCTCCGTTGGGTCTCGAATCGTTGATTCATCGCGTTCGCCTAGAAAAGGGCGCGCCGTTCATTGTCCCCGCTCCCAAGCCTGCCCCCGAACCCGTGGTTATACCCACTGAACCTGAGGGGGACACCGACCTGAAGTTGAAGGGGAAGAAGGCGCTGAAAGCCAAGAAGGGCCTAAAGGGGAAAGGCAAACGCAAGGCCAAGGCAGTGGATGCTGCGATGGTGCCGTAGCCTCGGAACCGAGAGCAGATCTCCAACAATCTGATCAGGGGACGGGCGTAGCGTATTATCAGCGGTCTTTGGGGCTGCCCGGGGTCGAATGATGAGAGGATCCACGGGGGCTTGACCCCACTCTCCCAAACAGCTTGCCCAGCCAATCGCCAAAGGATCCCATGCGATGAAATGACAACGCGAGGGCCACGACCACCAGCACTACAAAAAATTCGCCGCTACGTGGAAGCAAGATCGACCCGGGCGCTAAACATCTAGGCCGAGCTTGAAGGAGTGGCTCAGGACCTGTTTGCTGTTGAAGTTGACCTTGCCGAGATCGAGTTCATACAGGATCTCGATCATCGCAACATTCAGACGCAGGCCACCAAAGATGCGACCGTGGCGGTTCTTGTTCCAATCGAGCGTCGGGAACGTGTACAGCGAACCGTTGGCGCCACCTTTTTGATCCTGGATGTTGATGACTTCGTACGGGGTTTCATCGATGACCTGCGAGTTTACGTGGGCCATCATGATGCCGTAGCCAGCGTAGGGGGTGAGCTGGGCCATACCGCCAATGCCAAAGGCGAGGGAGGCCATGCCATCACCTTCAAAGGTAAACATATCGATGTCGCTGGCGCCGAACAGGCGGCTGGCGGCCGCGCGCACCGACAATGCCGGGAAGTAACGCACGAAGCTCTCATGCAGCGCCATCTTGGTTTCGACGCCCATCATGAACATTTCGCTAAAGGCCAAGTATGAGCCGTTGATGCCGATTTCGGTGGAGAGCGGCAGACCCTTGCGCAGGTGCATGCTGGGGACCCAGAAATTGCTCGGCACCGAGCGACCGCCGTGCGATGGCAGCACGCCCTCAAACACCGGTTCGCCAGCCTGGCCCTGCCAATAGTCCTGGTTTTGATGGATATCGGCCAGTGTGTTCACGAGTGAAAACTCGAAGCCGCTGATGCCCAGCGTTTCGGCGGGCGCCAACGGGCGTGGTGCCAACGCCAACGCTAACTCTGATGTGAGTGCGCGGTAACGTTGCACACTGGGATCGGAAAGCCCTGCACCTGTCGCCGGACGCCCCAAGCCGCGCAGCGAGATGTCATAGGGATTGGCCAGCGCCGTTGCCGACACTGCCATCGTCATCCATGCAAAACCGAACGCCACGAGCCGGGTGCGACCCATGTGGCCCTCCTAACCTAAATGCAAGATCCGACTATCCTTGCCCGTGGATAGCCTGTCAACTCTTGGTCGGCCCACGGTCAGCGCAAAACAGCGCTTGCAGCGGCGCGAGACCCACAAGGTCGTGTACGTCTTGGCGTTGCTCTGGCAGCGCCACAAGTTCGGTGGGATGCACGCGGGCCTCAAGCTCCTTCAAAGCCTGGCTGTCGTGGTGGGCGATCAACCACTCCTCTTTGATGGCCTCAATGATCTGAAAGGTGACCTCGGGGTCCAAGGGCTCCAACAGGCGCGTCGCCGCGGTGATGGCGTCTGTGGTGGACACGCCCCAAGGTGGCATCGGGTGGACCCGGTTCACCATCACGGCGCGTGGGATGATCCCTTGAGCGCACAACTCATCATAGAAATGCAGCATTGCGTGCCGCTGGTTCTCGGCGGGGCTGGTGACCAACGTGAACGCGAGTTGAGGCGAGCGCAGGAGGCTACGCACCTGTGCGGCGCGCGTGCGGAACCCATCGTACATTTCACGAAATGACAGGATGAAGTCGGCCAACTCCCGCAACGTTTCGCCGCCGGTCATACTGCCGAGCGTGCGCCAGAAGAAGGCGGTTCCGACGCCCAACGTCCGGCGCGGGAAGCGCGTGGCCGACGCCGGTTTCACCAACCACTGCAGCGTTTCATTTTCGAGAAAATCCAATACCCGGCCAGGGGCCTCCAAGAAATCGACGGCGTTTTGGGATGGCGGCGTGTCGAGCACGATCAGGTCGTAGTGTCCGCTTTGGTGCACCTGATAGAGCTTCTCGATGGCGGCATACTCCTGCGAGCCAGCCAGGGCGCTGGAAAAATGCTGGTAGATGCGGTTGTTTAAAAGTTGGGCCTTGCGCGCGGCAGCAAGCGGTGAGCGTTCAATCAGCTCATCAAAGGTGCGGCGCACATCAGGGACGAGCACATGCAGCGGTGCCTGGAGTTCGACTCCGGCCTCGCGAAGGGCCTCGGGTGCCACTGGGTGTTCCAGGTTGTCGATGGTGTGCTGCCCGAGCGCGTACGCCAGCCGCCGTGAGGGGTCAATCGTCATCGCTAACGTGCGTTTGCCAGCACGTGCCGCGGCCAACGCAATCGCAGCGGCCACTGTGGTCTTGCCCACGCCGCCGGTGCCTGCGCACACGACGATCTGATAGTGGCGCCAAAACGTACTCACGTGTCTTGTTCCCATTGCGGGCGGATCTGGTCGGCCAACTTTTGCAGCGCCTCGTAACCGAACGCAGCTGTCACCAAGCGCGGCATCACCACGGCGTGTGCGCGGAGCTTGTCAGGCAGGGCCCGCAGTTGTTCTTCTTGGCTCATGCGGCGTTGTTCTCGCAGTGCCAGCGATTCGGCTACAGCTTGAAGTGGCACATCACCCTTGGCAGCGAGGTGGCGCAACGCCGCGTGTGCAAGCGGGGTGAGCTTTTGGTTGATAAACAAGCGTCCGACGCGCAGCCCGAGCTCTTCTTGGGCTGCGTGGAGCAATTCGAGCGTCTCGGCCACCGGCATCTCTTCGGGGGTGGTCACCAGATGCAGCGCCGTCCGTTCCGGATCTCTCAGAAGAATTGAGAGGTTGCGAGTGATATCCCGCAGCGGCCCAGGTGGCACCGCCGCGGCGACCAGGCTCGGAGCTCGCAGCATTGCCAAAGCGTGCCCCGTGGCCGGGGCGTCCAAGATGATGCGGTCGAAACGTGGGCCATGCTCGTTCTGTTCCTGCTCATGGAACCAAATCTTGCCGAGCATCACGAGCTCGCCCAGCGAGGGAATTAGGCGCAGGAAGCGCCGCACCGTGGCATTCTCGAACACCGCGTTCACCAACGACTCAAAGCGGAATATCAGGCGTGCGTACTCGTGAATGGCGGCGCGCGGGTTCATGTCCACCACGAAAAGATTAGGACGAACCCGCGTGATTTCTGCACCCGAGGCAGGCAACCCTAATAGTGAGGTGACGCGACCGCCGCCATGGGCTTCGGCTAACAAGGTCGTGTGACCCGCCTCGGCCTCCAGCAGGGCCAACGTTGTCGCGACGACGGTTTTTCCGACGCCGCCTTTGCCTGTCACAATTTGTAGGCGAGGCCCGCTCACGTATGCCTGGCCATAGCACGCCCACAGGCGCGCTGTCATGGTTGCAAAAAATCGGGCCGCGCTCCCCGGCGCTCGTGTGAAAGTATGTACCTACTCGTTGCCGACGATCACAAACTCTACGCGGCGATTGATTGCGCGGTTCTTGCTGCTCTTGTTGGGGACGAGGGGGCGCTCTTCACCATAACCCACCGCCTCCAGCCGCTCGGCGATGACGGCTTTGCCGATGAGATAATTGCGCACCGAATCGGCGCGGCCTTGCGAGAGCTTTTTGTTCGTGTCGTTGGCACCGACGTCGTCGGTGTGGCCCTCCACGCGAATGTGGGTGAACTCCGGGTGTTCGTTGAGCACCTTGGCGACGTTGTCCAAGAGCGCAAATGAGCGGCTTTGAATCGTGGTTTTGCCTGTGTCGAAGTAGACCTTCTCTACGATTTCGATCTTATCGCCGGTGAGCTTCACTTTTTGTACGGCCTTGCAGCCCTGAAAGCTCACATCGCCTGGTTCATTGGGGCAATTGTCCAGGTAGTCCGGCACGTTGTCTCGATCGTTGTCGGGGTCGGGGCAGCCATCGCCATCTTCGAAGTTGTCCTTGTCTTCCGGATCGGCCGGACAGGCGTCGTTGCTATCTAAAACGCCGTCTCGATCGTTGTCGGGGTCAGGGCAACCGTCGTCATCTTCGAAGTTGTCCTTGTCTTCCGGATCCATCGGGCACGCGTCATTGCCATCTAGAACACCGTCTCGATCGTTGTCGGGGTCGGGGCAGCCGTCATTGTCCTCGAAGCCATCGTTGTCTTCGGCGGCATCGGGACACCGGTCGTCGTTGTCTAGCCGGCCATCTTGATCGCGGTCTTGCGGGATCGGCATCGGCTCGGTGGTCGGCGCTGGTTGCGGCTCAGTTGCGGGTGCAGGTGTTATTGGCTCTGGTTCTTTTTCGGTGCGCATGCGCACACCCAGCAGTACGCGAAAGTCTGGGGTGCCGAAGCCAGGTGACAAGCCTACGCCAAACGCGGTTGAGAAATCGAGATTCTTAGCCACAGCATAGGTGGCGCCGAACAGCGCTTCGTTCGCGTTCTGATTGCGCTTCTTGTACAGGTTCTTGGCCGAGGTGGCGCTAGAATAGGTTGCCGCCAACGTGAGTGGTGTCTGGAGGAGGTTCACCAGATCGTAAGCGGCGCCAGCGCGCAGGCTGACTTCGTCATCTACCACCAAGTTGGTCACCTGCTTTTGGGTGCGAGCCACATAGCCCAGGTTTCCAGCCAAGGTGAGGTCGGCGAGGCGTCGCGACACCGCCACTTCGGGTGAAATGCCGAAGCCCGAGTCGCCAAAGTAGGCATTGGCTGTCTTGGTGGGCACCGTGACGCTTGCAAGCAACGCCAGGCTCACACCATGTTTTTGCTCGTCGAGGAGCTGGAACTTGGGGACCAAGCGTAGGTTGCCCAACCCTCCTGCAGTGACGTTGTTCGCGTCGCTGGCGATGCTGCCGACATCGTTGGCGGCGGTCTGGTACAGGGCAATCGGCAAATCAAAACCCAACTGCAGTCGTCCGGTGAAGCTCATCGAGCCAATCAGGTTGGCGCCGATGCGGTGGGCGACCAGCGGCCACTCTTCCAACTCGCCGTTCAACTTGCGTTTCAGCACCAACGGATCGTTGGCGTAGCCTAGCCACAGCATGGCATCCAACGTGAACGGCGCTGGTACGTCTGCTACTTCGGTGTCCAAAATGCCGGTGGCGCCGATGGCCGGCCTGAAGCGTTCGGCTGGGAAGTTTTTTTCGTCCAACGCGGCTTGTGCAAAGGCGTTGCCGCTACAAAGTAAAATGCCTGAAATTGCTGCGAGGTTCAGCTGTCGTGTGGTCATTGTCAGTAGGCCCCAAGAAACCGGTCGTTAAAGTCGGCGCTCCCCCAGGTGTGCATGCGGCAGCGTTAGTGACGTCGCCGGCGTGCCAGCGCGAGCAGCACGATTGCTGCTGCCCACACCGAGGTCGGTAACGTCATGCAACCACCACCGGCCAAGCCGTAGCTGGCGGCGTCGACCTGGTCTGACACGCAACTGTTGGTGGGGTCGCTTGGGCAAGGGTCTTCGTCATCAATGCGGCCATCGTGATCGGTGTCCAAGCCATTGTCGTCGGTAGGATCATTCGGGTCGCGCTCGCCAGGGTCCACTTGACCGTTGTGGTTGGTGTCCTCGGTGCCGTCGCTGACACCGCCCTCGTCACTATCGGCGTCCAACGGATCTGTCATGGTGTTTGGATCGGCGTCGGGAATGAAGGTGCCGGCACTTAGATCGGTGTCGGCCGAGGGCGTGACCACGCCCAACTCGGTGCCATCGAAAAGCCCGTCGTTGTCCGAATCGGGATCCAGCGCGTTGGGGGTGCTGTCGCCGTCGCTGTCTGCACCCGGGCTGAGTTCGGCGCCATCCTGAACACCGTCTTCATCGCTGTCGGCGTCCAGCGGGTCGGTACCAAAATCAGCTTCTTGACCATCATCCAGGCCATCATCGTCGGTGTCTGGGTCGGCTGGATCGGTGCCGTTTTCAACCTCAACATCATCCGGTACACCATCGCCGTCGGAATCCACCGGCGCCAAATCATCGCTGCTGTCGTTCGGGTCACGTTCGCCAAAGTCGATGCGACCGTTGTGGTTGGTATCTTCGGCACCGTCGTCGAGCGTGCCAAAGTCGGTGTCGTCGTTGACGGCGCTGGTGGTGGTGGATGGATCGGCGTCGGGGATGAAGTTGCCAGCGCCGACATCGGTATCGGCGTGCGAGGTCACAACACCCAACTCCGTGCCATCCAAAATACCATCGTTGTCTGAGTCTGGGTCGAGGCCGTTTGTTGCGCCGTCCCCGTCGGTGTCTTGGCCGACGTTCGGTTCAGCACCATCCACCACCCCGTCGTCATCGGTGTCAGCGTCCAAGGGGTCGAGGCCCAGCGCAGCCTCTTCCAGGTCACCTAAGCCATCCCCATCGGTATCAAGCACCAAGATATCGTCACTAGGGTCGTTCGGATCGGTTTCATCGCCATCGATCTGACCGTTGTGGTTTATATCCTCGCCACCATCGCCAACCCCGCCATGATCGGTGTCGGCGAGCAGAGGATGGGTGGTGGTGCTGGGCTCTGCGTCAGCAACAAAGACGCCCTTCGCAATGTCGGTGTCGCCATCGGCCACGACCACACCCATCTCGGTGCCATCAAACAGGCCATCGTTGTCGGCGTCGGCATCCAGCGCGTTGATGAGGCCATCGCCATCGGCATCGGTGGTCCAATTGAATTCGTTGCCGTCTAAGACGCCGTCGTCATCCGAATCGGCATCCTGCAAGTCTGTGTGGAACACCCGCTCTTCAGCGTCAGACAGGCCGTCGCCATCGGTGTCCTCGATCGTGCCATCATCGGCGGGGTTATTCGGATCGGTCTCATCGGCGTCTCTGCGGCCGTTGTGGTTCGGGTCCTCGGCACCATCCGGCACTCCGCCATGATCGCTGTCGGTAAGCGTCGGGTCGGTGGTGGTGCTCGGGTCGGCGTCCGGCACGAAGTTGTGCTTCGAAAGATCGGTACCGGCAGTTGGGGTCGTAACGCCCATCTCGGTGCCATCCAAGATGCCGTCGTTGTCGGCATCCGGATCCAGCGCGTTGATCAGGCCATCACCATCACTGTCTTGATCCCAAGCAATCTCATCACCGTCGGCCACGCCATCATCGTCGTTGTCCACGTCGGCGGGGTCGAGGCCATGATCCTCCTCATCATCATCTGGGATGCCATCGCCATCGCCGTCGGGACGGCCGTCCACCGGGTCCAGGTAGTCGGGAATGCCGTCATGGTCCACGTCACCACGGCCTTCGACGCCATCCTGTGCGCCTTCGCTATCGGCGTTGTTATCCAGCCAGTTCTTCTTGCCATCCGCATCCACGTCGTCGCCGAAGCTATTGCTGTCGGTCACTTCGACGCTCGTCAGAATGCCGTCGTCGTCGTCATCGTTGTCGCGATAGTCCGGCAGGCCATCACTGTCGGTGTCGAGGCTGCCCTCGTCGGCATCCAACAAGCCATCATCGTCGCTGTCGGTATCCAACGCGTCGATCGTGCCATCACCATCACTGTCGCGCGGCGTGCCGAGGTCGTCACCCACTTCAATGTCATCGGCGATGCCGTCGTGGTCGCTATCAGCGTTGTGCGGATCGGTGCCAGCCAGTGTTTCGTCGGCGTTGGTGAGGTGGTCGCCATCAGGATCACCCAACGGGCCATCGGTGTCGTCGGGATCCAGGTAGTTCAGGAGACCATCGCCGTCCAGGTCTGTGCGGCCTTCGACGCCATCGTCGACGCCGTCGTCGTCAGCATCGGTATCGAGCCAGCTGGGCAAGAGGTCGTTGTCTGGGTCATCGTCGCCCAAGAGCGTCGCATCGTCGGCTTCCAAATGCGTCGGGATGCCATCGTCATCATCATCCAGATCGCGATAGGCCGGGCTGCCATCGCCATCGGGGTCGCTCGTGCCCTCCAAGAGGTCGCTGAGCGAGTCATCGTCGCTGTCGGTATCCAGCGCATCGATCGTGCCGTCGCTATCCGTATCTATGGCTGTGCCCGCGTTGGTTTCGACGTCATCATCGATGCCGTCAGCATCACTATCGGAATTGTCGGGGTCAGTGCCGAGCGTGGCTTCAAGGCTGGCCGATAGGCCGTCCAGGTCAGCGTCGGTGATCGCGAGCACCATCGTGTTGGAGTTTTGTGGAATCGTGTAGGTGCTCACCATCGTCGCGATGTTGTTGATCGACTGATTCGTGAGTACGCCGGCATTCACGCTGACCTTGAAGGCGAGGCGCACGGTGCTGCCTGCGGCCAGCGTGGCAAGCTTTGCGGTGATGCCTTGCGCACGTGTGACATTGTAGTCGCAGGCATCGGCATCGCTGTTGTCGGTTTGCGTGGTGAAGCCGCTGCCGGTGTCGAGTTGGAGGCTCCCGGCTACGTAGGTCGCGTAGGCTGGCACGATGTCAGTGAGTTGCAGGCCCGTGGCCTCTACCGTTGACGCGTTGGTCACCGTGAGTGTGTAAGTGATCTCGCCGCCGGGCCCGAGCAGGCTGGGTGCACTGGCGCTCAACGAGTAGGTAAAGCTTGGGTACTGCACGGTGGTGCTGACAGTGTTCGACCAGATGCTTACCCCCGCGAAGCTTGTGGAGGTCGCGCGTGCGGCATTGGTGATGGCGCTGCCCTCGGGGAGGGGCTTGAGCCTACCCACAAAGGTGAGGGTGGTGGCGGAGTTGGCAGCGAGGTTACCCAGGTTCCAGCTGACGGTGCGACTGGTCGCGCTGTAGCTGCCGGTACCGCTGGCCGAGACGAAATCCAAACCTTCGGCGAGTGAGTCGAACAGGTTGACGCCGTTCGCGGCGCTGGTGCCGCTGACGTTGCGTACCGTGATCGTATAGGTCAGCTCTGTGTCGATGGCCGCGTTCGTTACGCCGACGGTTTTTTCAACACTCAGATAAGTTTTGGCAAGGGTGTGCAGCGCCGAAGGGCTCAGGGTTATGCCCGCATAGCTGCCAGTGCCACGTGACGTCGTCAGATAGGCGGTGTTGCCGACGCCGGCATCAAACGATAGGTCGAACGCCACCGTGAGCGCCTCAAGGCTGTCGATGGTCTCGGCGAAGGTCCAGGTGAGGGTGCGCGTGCCACCTGCGAAGCTGTTGGTCGGTTCAGCCATGAAGGTGGTGCCATTGGGGCGCGTGAAAACTGCGGAGCTTACGACGTAGTCGATGTTGGGGTCGGCGGCGACGGTCGGGAAGCTGATGACATAGCTTGTGAGAGCCACGTTCTCGTAGTTGCCGGCCGTAAGCTTGGCGACCATGTGGGCGTTGCCGCCAGCAGCCGGAACAGCGGTATCGGAGCCGCTCAGGTTCAGCGTGAGAATGGGGTCGATAAAATCCTGCGCGAGAGGCAGCACCGTGTAACCTAGGTCCAAACCTGGAGAGCTATCGGGAGCATTGGGCGCTTCCCCGTACGAGATAGCGACGGGGCCACTGGCCACGATGTGGGTGCCGGCGTTGTCACCATCGCTCGTATCATAGATCTGCTGCACCGCGCGGGTGTTCAGGGTGTAGGTGGTCGCGGCGCCGTACGTCGAGGTGTTGCTGTTGTACAGGTAGACCTGCACCGAGGTGTTGTCATACAGCGGCGTGATCCAAATGGGCGAGCCGGCGGTGCCAGTCCCCGAGTTCAAGTCGGTGGGCGACCAGGGCACGTAGTATTCGTTTTTGAGCATGCGCGATGGCACCAACGAGAAACCCCAGTCATGGGCGGTGCCGTTGTAATCGACGTCAACGACGCCCCAGAACAACTGATCGCCGGTAACGCGTACGCCGGAGCTGTTTCGTAGGCTTGCGCCAGAGAGTTGGGTCAGCGCCCGCGCGGCCTTGGCCGGAATCGTGTACGGGCCTAGCGTGGTGTTGTTGTCGTAGAAATTGATCGTCAGGTCGGTCGGATTCGGGTTGAACACGTAGATGTTGACGGGATTGCTGTTGGTTCCTGTGCTGCCCGTGATCGGCACCACGTAGTCACGTCCCCACAGCTTGATCGGAATCGCCGTAAATAAGTCGGTGCGCACATCGGATTCCTCGCCGGTGAGGATGCCCACCTGGATGTCGCCGGTCGCAGTGACCGTGGTGCCCGCGCGCACGCTGATGGCCGAGGCGGCGGCTTCGTCGACGAAGCCACGGGTGGAATAGGATTCGCCAGCCTGTAGCGTGACAGTGACCGTGGTAAAGCCGTTATTCACCACGATCGTGTTGTCATCGCTGTAGGACTCCACCAGCAGGTCGACAAACTGGAAGGGGTTGTAGTTGCCACCGTTGGAGTACACATCGACACCCACGGGAATGCCGTATTCTCGATAACCTGCGAGCGTTTGGCGGGCATACACCTCCCAAGCGCCGCCCATTTGATCTTGAGCGGTGGGGTACATGTTCACGACCAGGTTGATCGGCCCACCGATGCTTACCACGCGATCGCCACCGTCATAGCGCAGCACGGTACCGCGCGGCATTGGCACAACACAGGTGATTGTGGTGGAGGTTGGACCGCAGCTGCCACCGGTGGTGCGGCTCGCCAGCGAAAGCGTTTGGCCTCGCGTCAATACGGTGCGCGTGGTGCTTGTTTGTACCGGATTGAAGATGTCGGCCTCGTAGCCATCCTCCCAGTGATCATAGAGGACGACTTCGTTGTCGGTGGTGGCAACGATCGAGACGACGCTGACCAGGCCGCCTGTGAGCGGCGTTGAGCTTGCGCCGTTGTTGAATACGTAGCTCATGAAGTCGAAGACCTGACTCGAACGCCCGACGACGTAGTATTCCTGCACGCCCGCGGCGATCTCTTGGGCCTGAGCCGGCGGGGCGATGCCGCAGAGAAAAGCTAGGCCTGCGCACAACGGAGCCAGAAGCTTCAGCGGGGTGGTACTCATTAAATGTCCTCAGTCCTCTTACGAGGATGTCCAGGTGTGGACGGCGAATCCACTCACCGTAACCCGGCAGAAATCGGCAACGCACCAAGGATAGCCAAGCCGGCCTCGTTACGCACGAAACCGGCACGCCACACTAGTTTAGGGCGGCGTCGATAATGGCCAAGGGAGCGGATGTGGGCGAGGGTGGGTGTTAGCGATGCGTCTTGCGGGTGGCTTTGGGTTCAGATCCGGGCGTCAATTCCAGAGTCAACTCCACCATGGTGGCGCGTGCACCCATCGCGGCAAAGAAGCGCTGGGCGTAGGTGTTCTTGGCTGAAGTGTAGAGGATGACCCGTGGTGCCCCCAGCTCTTCGAGCGCTTTCATCAGTTCGTCGGCCAGCAGTTGCCCGGCACCCGTGCGACGGGCCTTCGGCTCGACAATCAGGTCGACGCCAATGCCGCAGGCCTCGCGCAAGGCATTCCAGTCGCGTGGCTCGATGCGCCCATAGGCGTAGCCCACCACCTTTTTAGCGCGCTCGGCCACCAAGATGACGGCTTGTTTGTTCTTAAGCTCTTTGCCGAGCCACCAGCTGTAACCCTCGTGCATCTTTGGAACTACGAAAAAGCGCTGTGGATCCCAAGCATGGTGCGCTTTGGCGAGGCTTGCGCCCAGCTTGCCCAAGATCGGCAGATCGTTCTTCTGTGCACGGCGGATCACCAGAAACTCGGTTTTCTTCATGTGTGCGCTCTATCATATTTCACCAGGTGTTGTGGACTCTCTCACGTCCACAAAGGGTGTGGTATGTCGAGGCGATGAACAAGCTGCGTGGCTGGGAGTGGGGATATGGGTTGGTTTGTCTGCTGAGCGCCTGTGGCGACGATCGCGCTAAATCGGCGGATCTGCCGTTGGAGGTGCCGCCGGTGACCGATGGGAGCTGGTACCGGCCCAATGTCACTTCTACCTGGCAGTGGCAGCTCACCGGGGCCCTCAATACCAGCTATGACGTGGAGCTCTACGATATCGACCTGTTCGAGAGCGACGCGTCGCTCATCGGCTCGCTCAAGGCCGAGGGTCGTAAAGTCATCTGCTACTTCTCGGCCGGGTCCAGTGAAGAGTTTCGACCCGATGTTGGCAACTTCCCCGACAACGTCATGGGCAACGCGTTGGACGGTTGGGAAGGGGAGCGATGGTTGGACATTCGCTCCCAAGCGGTGGTGACCGTCATGACACGGCGCTTGGATTTGGCGCAGAGCAAAGGCTGCGACGGGGTTGAGCCCGACAACGTGGATGGTTTTGCCAACGACACGGGTTTTGACCTGAGCTCAGACGACCAGCTCGCCTACAATCGTTTCTTGGCCAACGAGGCCCATCGTCGCAACCTCACGGTCGGCCTCAAGAATGACGGCGACCAGGTGACGCAGCTGCTGAGCTACTTTGATTTCAACTTGAATGAAGAGTGCCATGCCTACGACGAATGTGATGTGCTTGCGCCGTTCGTTGCTGCTGGCAAACCGGTGTTCAATGCTGAGTATCCTGAAGATACTAGCGGCGCGACAACACTCGCAGCGAGCGTTTGTCCGTCAGCAGCTGTTGCACAGCTGCGCACCTTGATTCTACCGCTCGACCTGGATGACAGTTTTCGCGTCAGCTGTGACTAGGGCGCGCTGACTTTTACCGATGGCTCCTTCCGGCGGACCTCCTCGGTTGTCTGACGGCAGAGCCTGTGGGACGCTTGGGCCGAAGCGAGGAGAAAACCATGGGATTGTGGAGTGCGATCAAAGCGAAGGCCGCCACGGCCGCTGAACAGATGGTTCAACAGACAGGGGTCGCAGCAGCCAGTGGGCCCGCACCAGAAGCCCCCAGGCCGTCCGTGTCCCGCGTCGCGGTCGTAGCACCTGTCCAACCCCCTCCGCAGCCCGCGGTTGCGGTGGCGCCTCCTAAAACTCAAGCGTCCGCGTCACAAGCCACGCTCGTCGCTGCTCCTAAGCCGTCGTCCGTCTTGCCCTCGCCCGTGCGTACGAGCGCGCCTGCAGTCCGCCCTACGCTGCCTCCCGTCGATGATGGTTTTGAAGAGAGCGATGATACCGTGATTGTCTCGGAGGACGTGATGCGGGCCCCGCTGGCCGCACGCGCCGCGGTGGGGGTTGCTGCCGTTGCCAAGCCCCAGGCCGCCATGTCAGCGCCAGCGAAGGCCGTCGTGGTGCCCGAGCCCGAAGCCGAGGAGCTTTCGCTAGAGGAAGAGGCAGACGAGGAAGAGGTGAGCGCTGCTTCCACCAGTGATACGCCGGTCGGCGCCTGGGATCCCAACGACATCGACGAGTTTTGGATGCGCGTCTACGCCATTGAGGAAGCCGGCAATCGCAGCGACGAGGATCTGGAGGTGGCTCTCAAGAAGTACGGTTTACGGGACAAGGCGCACTTTGACGAAGTCCGGGAGAGCTTTTCGTCGCGCTTTGGCGACGACCCCAACTTCATGCAAGCGGCGATCAACGCACGCACTCGTGCGGTGAAGCAGCAGATGGCCGGGCGCATGGAAGGCGAGCTGAAGGGGGAGCTTGCGCCGGTGGAAGGGGTGACGCTGGAACAGTGGGCCTGGCTCATGGCCAAAATCGCTGGCGGCGGCAATGCCGCTGAACTGCTGGCGTTGGCAAAGTTGGAAGCGCCGAAGTGGGATCGGGTGAGCGCTGAATGGAATGCGCGTATGTCGCGAGATACCACCGCCACGATTGCCACCGCATACGGCCAGGCGTTTGTCGCAAGCGGCCCGGGACCCTTTGCCGAGGCAGGCAAAGCCACGGCAGCGGCGATGTTGGACCCCAACAAAACCGGCGTGGGGGGCAAAGAGCCGATTCCGATGGAACGCTGGATCGAAATCACCGAAGCCCAAAGCGCTGCGTCGCAGCAGGGCATTGATGCCAGCACCGTGCTGACGTCGTATGGCATGACACCCGCCGACTGGGGCATGGCTGGGGGTTGGTGGAGCCAACACTTCAACGCCAACGCGATGAAGTTGCTGCCTGAGTACAATCGACTCTCCGATAAGTACAAAGCCAAGTTCGCCAAGGGTTTCAGCGCCGATAGCATTGATTTCTAACGTGGGAGTCGGCAAGCGATGGCCAAGCCTTCCAATCCGTCCACCGCGCAGCCGCCTGCGCCGCTCAAGAGCAGCATTTTCAGGAACGCGCTCGCGACCACCCCGCGCTATGTGGCATGCGCGCCTGGCTCAGTGACGTTGACCTGTGCGGGCTGCGGCGCTCCTCGGGATGATGTGAGCCTCAAGCGTTGTGCTCATTGTGGCGAAATTTTTGTGCCAGGCGAGAGTCCTCGATGAGCGACGCCCTGGTCGCACGTTGGGAGCTCTTCCTCGGCAAGATCCGTGCGCAATTCGAACAGTTGCTGGTTGAGGCCGACGCCGGCTGTCTGGCCCTGCTCGACCTGAATCAGCTGGACCCACAGGCCATGACCAACGCGTGGAGCGGTATCCACGCCGAGGTTTTGGCGCTGGGCCGGCGCATCGACACGATGTGGCAGGAGAAGGTTGAGGCGTTGTTCACCGACGCCGGGGTGAGTGCCGCGCTCATCGAAAGTCAACGGCAGCGCGGTCGCGAGCTTGAAACATGGTTGGATCGGCAAGACGAGGAACACGAAATTCATCTGTTCGCCACGGCGGGCGACCGTATTCTGGAGGCTGCCCGCGCTCAGGCCGCGCAATCGCTTTCGTGCAGTCAATGCGGCGCTCGCTTGCCGGTGCCTCCACATGTCTTCCGCGCCATTTACGTAAACTGTGGGCATTGCCGGGCGGCCAACACCTACGAACCAGGCACCCTTATTCGCATGGTGGAACAGTTCTGTGCTCACCATCACAGTCGCCGGGCGGCCTTGTCACAGTGGCGCACGTTGAAGGACCTGGAGGCGCGCCGACGTGCCGGTCATGGTGATGT
>JAKLEG010000800.1 GCA_022703175.1 Myxococcota bacterium
AGAGGTTGGCCTTAGCGCGAGCCAACGCCGGCTCGGCGACCCCAAAGCGGCGTAGGCGCTCCACCTCCACCGCCAATGCCCCAAGGCCGACCAACGTCTCCCCCTCGCGCACGCCCGCCATCACTGAATACTCTCGGGTCGTGACGTTAACCCGCGTGTCGCCAGCCCCAGCGCCCAAAAAGGGCGGCACGCTGGCCTTGGCCAGGTCGGCCAATCGCTCGTTCAACGCCAAGGTCAGTAACGTGACCAACAGGCCACGCCGATAGCTGTCGTAGGTCTGCCCCTCGCGCTCCTGGCGCTTGATGCTCAACACCACCGAGCTTTGCGGCAGCTCCGGGTCGGTAAAGATCCCCACCTTCGTGGACCGATCGATAGGCAGAGCAGGCTCCACGAAAGCCGGTGCCGCGGACGGATTGCGGAGCTCGCCAAACTGTTTTTGAATTTGCACCACCACGGAATCGGGCTGCACGTCGCCCACCACCACCACCGCCATCAGCTCGGGGCGATACCAATCACGATAGAAGCGCCGCAGCTCCTCCGGCGTGAAGCCCCTAAGCGACGCCTCGGTGCCAATCGGTTTGCGCTCAGGGTAGCGCGAACCCGCAAGCGAGGCATCCAATACCCGGTCGCCCAGCCTTCGCGCAGCCCCCAACGAGGCCCGCCACTCTTCCAGCACCACGCCCCGTTCCTTTTCGATCTCGGCATCCGTCAGCGTGATGCCACCCGCCCAACCCGCGAGCACCGCCAAAGCCTGAGCCATGAGCTGCGGTTCATCGGTAGGCACCTGCAACTGATAGACGGTTTGATCGAAGCTCGTGTGCGCGTTCAGGTCACTGCCAAACTTGATCCCCAGCGATTGCAGAAAATCAACCAGGGAGGTGGCTGGAAACTGCGTCGTGCCGTTGAACGCCATGTGCTCCAGCATGTGCGCCAAGCCGCGCTGGTCATCGGCCTCGCACAACGAGCCGGCCTTGAGTACCAGGCGCAACTCGGCCCGTTGCCTCGGGATACCATTGTTACGCACGTAGTAGGCGAGGCCGTTCGCCAACGTACCGCTGACCAAGGTAGGATCGGTGGGCAGCACCTCGGCGTCCGCCAGCGACGCAGGTTGCACCCGCATAGCGCTGGGCTGACAACTGGCGAGCACACCCCAAATAACCATTCCGCCCAACAGACGACGAACACGACGCATGGCCTCTCCTTAATAATGTCGCGGGGCCATAACACTCCCGCTGGGTGCCGGCCACCCCCCTGTCCCGAGATAAACCCCTAAAACTAGGTCACAATTCCGTAAAGTGCCGGTTTCAGCACCATGACGCACTGCAACTTAGCGCTCCACCAGACCCCTCTCAGGGATCCCCGAATTCGCGTAACCCGCTAGAATTGCGCAACAAACAGATCACGTGCGCCGATACAGACAAGGCTTAAGCAAACGTGTAGGGTGTGCCCGGATTTCTTAAGGAGCGAGCGATGACCGTTGATCTCACGAGCCGCATTCAGTTGTTGCAGCGCCACCTGACCGAGTTCGAGAAGTTTGCCGGTCAGAACCAGAAAAACCACGGCGTCAAACACCACGTTGAACAACTCAAGAGCGATCTCGAACGGCTGTCGCCAGAGCAGCGCCAACAGCTCCCGGAAGATACGCGCGCCAAGCTCGCCGCGCTCGCAAACCAGAGCGTCTTCCAAAACAACCACGCGCTCTTGCAACTGGTGCAGAGCACCATCGGCGGCGACAGCCAGGCCACCAAGAACGCCGTCAATGCGCTGAAGGACAAACCGGTCACCGCCGTGAAGGTGAATGGCGGGGGTGAAGCCCTTGAAGCCAAGCTGGCCGGCGAGCTAAACGTGCCCGCGGCAGCAACTCCGACCGACCCGGCGAAGGAAGTCGCAACGATCGAGCGTTTCCACGCCAAGGCCGCCGAAACGCGCACGGCGCT
>JAKLEG010000801.1 GCA_022703175.1 Myxococcota bacterium
CGCGACCGCGCTCGCGGGGGCCCCATGACATTGGTGCCCGCCGTTACGGGCCACCCCTCCGACGCCTGCAACACGCTTACGGCGCCTCTCACTGCCAGCGACGGGCGGACGAGTGTGTTTTCGGCGGCGGCCCTGGTTCCGTAGGGGAGGGCGCCCCAACGCCTCGCAGAGGTATTCAGGGCAACTCTGCGCAGCGCATGAGAATCTCAGCGGCCGGGCCCATAAGCTCCATCCACGCAACGCAAACCCGACCGTCGGCTACCCCGAGGCTTGGCGATACCGAGACTGATTCGCTGTTGGAGATGCCACCCGCCGACGCAGAGCCTGGGCCAAGCTCAACCCACTGATTGCCATCGAACCAGCGCACGTAAATCTCCCAAGAGCCAGAGCTGTAGTCTGCCCAGGCCACCACAAGGCTGCCATTGAGAGCCTGAGCCAGCTGCACGTCACTGGAATAGCTCGAGTTTTGGGCAATTCCAGAGGTAAACGGGGTGCCGACATCCAACCATTGGGTCGCGTTGAAGCGCTTGACGCGAATCTCGCCACCATTGGCGCCCCACTGTTCCCAGGCCACCACAGGTTGGCCGGCGGTGTCTACGACCAACGCGGTAACTCTCGCGCCCGAGCTGTTGTCGAGCCAACCGGTGGTCGCCGCGCCGCCCATCCGCACCCAGCTCGACCCGTCAAATCGTCGTACCACGACACCCGTATTCGGGGGCAAAGCCCCGTCACTCTCGACCCACGCCGTCAGTGGATTCCCGGTGCTATCGGTTGCCAACGCCGGACCGTGCGTATCGACTGCAGCGCTGAACGCATCGCAATCACCGGTGGCTCCCGAGCCCCCGAGCGCCGACCAACTCCCAGAAGAAAATTGGCGCACACAGCTTGCGGTGCCGTAACCACTGCTGGCTTGTTGCCAACCGAGAACGGGTTGAGTCGACGCACCTACGGCCAGATGTGGTGTCACGGCATCCGTGATGTCGGCTGCATGGTTACTTACACCGCCGCCCGACGATGATGCCGGGCCAATGTCCACCCAGCTTGCGCCATCGAAGCGCCGGGCGAACACCTGGAAGGCACCGGTAAGCATTGTAATCCAGGCCACCACGGGTTCGTTGGTGGTTGTCACCGCTAGGGTAGGCGAGCCCGCGCTGCCTGCGTTGTTGCCTGCGCTTGCGTCTGGAAATGCTGACCCTAGATCCTGCCAACAGACGCCATCAAAACGCTTCACATGAATCCCGTCACGTTCGGTGTATCCAAAGTCACTTCTTTCGGACCACGCCACCAGCGGATGGCCCGCCGCGTTCATCGCCAAGGCGGGTGTTATCGATGCTCGCGCGCTGTTGCTAAGGCCTCCCGTGGTTGGCCATGAGCCGCCGACGCCAACCCAATTCGCGCCGTCAAACGCCCGCACATAAATGTCGAATTGGGCCCCGGCGCCCATGTTGGTCCACGCCACGACAGGGTCGCCAGAGGGGGCAATGGCTACTGTTGCCATAGTTGAGTCACTGAGGTCGTTGCTGAGACCGCCTGCCGATGCTGTAGCTACGCCGATATCCACCCACTCGGCGCCGTTGAAGCGCCTAATATAGATCTCCTGACTGACTCCGGGATTCTCGGCATCCCAAACGATCACAGGCTCGTTCATGGCGTTGAACGCCAGGGTGGGATGGTAGGCATCGCAACAGTTGTTGCTCACGCCGCCGCCCGATGACGAGGATACACCGATATCCACCCACGCCGAGCCGTCAAAGCGTTTCGCGAAAATCTGCGAGGCCGAGCTGAACATAGGGTCGAACTGCCAGGCCACCGCAGGTCGGTCAAAAGCGTCCACGGCCAAAGCAGGTAGCCAAGCATGCCCAGGCGCACTGTCGCCAATACCCGTTCCTGAAGCCGAGGCTGGTCCCAACTCCACCCAGCCT
>JAKLEG010000802.1 GCA_022703175.1 Myxococcota bacterium
CCCCTCCGACCTAGACCCGAGCGACGTCTCCAAAGACGAAGCCATGGTCGAGGCCTACCGCACCGACCCGCTCATCTTCACCACGGTCAACTCCGCCTGGTTTCGCGAGGTGCAGCGCGCCTGGAAACGCATCGCGGCCCTGGGGCGCATCCAGGTGCCGTTGCTGTTTGCCTATGGCACCGCTGACAGGATCGTCTCGCCGCGCGCCAACGAACACTTCGCAGACCGCATTGAGGCCCAAGATAAGACAGTGTGGCGTAAAGACGGCGGCTTCCACGAATTGCTCAACGAAATCGACCGGGCGGAGTTGCACGAAGCGATAGCGGGCTGGATGCTCGCGCGCAGCTAAACGTCAGCGCTTGGCACCCTTGCCAAACAACAAGGCATCCATCGAGCCTTGGTCGGCGGGGGTAAACTCGTAGCGCTCAAACTCACTGGAGCGCACCCAGCGCATCTCTTTAACGTTCACCGGGTGCGGCTCGGCCGCCGAGAGTTCGCACGCGTACAGGTGCATTTCCACGACGTAGTCGCGATACTCACGTTCGGTCGATGCCAGGTGTCCGTTGACGGTGGCCTCAATGCCGAGACGTTCCATCAACTCACGTTTTAGGGCGACGTCGTCGCTCTCGCCCTCTTCCACCTTGCCGCCCGGGAACTCCCACATTAGAGGCAACACCGCCTTCGGAAGCCGCTGCGTGATGAGGTATCGGCCATCTCGAACGATGGCAGCACTGACAACCCGAACCCTACTTTTAGCCACGGCCAGAGCCCCCTGTCATTCCAAGAGCATCATGTAAGCGCCATCATACGCCAACTTGGCGCTGTTCTGCTACTTCACGGTGATTCGCGTGGACGTTCCCGTCAACATTGGGGCGTCAGCGCGAGTCAACGAACGCATCTGGGTAGGCCCCCACGAACTGCTCCCGACCCGCTGAGCCACACTCCGGTAACGCAAGGTGCGCGACGCTGGTGACTTGATGTCGCACGGCGGCAAGACAAACTGCAGGCCGCCCTCACCGCGCAAGCTCACCTGAATGCCTTGCTGCCCAAGGGCTGCCAACGACTCTGGCTCAGGCACCAGCAGTGGCGTTACCGGCTCCACCACCTCCGAAAGCCCCGTGCAGCCATTGGCCGGCAGGGTCAGCGTCACCGCCACAGTCTCGCCCACCGTCATCTCGACGCGCTCCAGCGAGCGTTGCACCAAGGGCTTAGCGACAGGGTCCACAAACTGCGTGATGGCCAGCGTCGCCAGTGGCTCCAACGTGCCACTGTAGCGCACCTCCAAACGGTGTTGCCCGGGCAAGAGCTGCGAGGACAGCTCGATGTGCGACAGGCTCAATGCTGACGCGAACGGATCTTTGGGATCGATGACCTGACGCAACACCTCGCGACCATCCAACAACAACGTGACGGCGGCCTTTTGATTTTCAACCGCGGGCGGCAGCATCGCCAGTGCGCGATAGACGTGCCCAAGCCCTGCCTCGTTGTGCCAGCCGTTCAACCCCACACGCGCATTCAGCAAGGTCTCGCTGGCCTCACGCACCACCGGCTCGGCCATGGCCGGATCTAGGCTCCACACCAGTTCCAGCGCCATCGCGGTGGCCAGGAGCGTGCCGCCATAGGCGTTGAACCAGCTGGGCTCCCAATGTCCACGACGGCGCGCATCCAAAACCCGACGAACCAAACGTCGGACGGTAACCTCATCGATGGCCGCCGCCTCAAAGTTCTCGTGGAAGGCCACCTCCCCCAGGCCGATGTTGGCGATGGCCAATGGATCAACCGAGCCGGTGAGCCCCTGCTTCAACATCTGGCGGAGCCTATCGAAATTTGCCCGCAGCTCGGCCGGCACCGCATCGCTGCCGACCTCGGCGATAATTCGGTACAGCTCGCTCGACAACGCCAGCTGTCGTTCGGGGCC
>JAKLEG010000803.1 GCA_022703175.1 Myxococcota bacterium
GAAGGTGCGTCCAGAACCTTTGCCACCATCGCCCCACCATCGTGGTGGGGCGATGGAAGCGCGCCACCAAGCGCGTGGCCACGAGCCCCAGCACGCCGGGATGCCAACTCGGATCGGCCACCACCAAGCCGGCCGGGGACAGCAGCCCTTCGGTTTCTACTTTGACCACGGCTGCCTCGACCGTTTGGCCTTCTAACGAGCGACGTTGACGGTTGGCTTGGTCGAGCTCTACGGCGAGCTGTTTGGCGCGACGGGGATCGTGGGTGAGCAAGAGCTCCACGGCCTCGGTCGCGTTGCCGACCCGCCCTCGGGCATTCACGCGGGGACCGAGCTTGAAACCCAAGTCGGTGGCGGTTACTTGCGCCGGCACGATCTCGGCCACCTCCATGAGCGCCCGTAGGCCCAGTCGCGTGGCGTCGGCAATACGCTTCAGGCCAGCGGTGACGAAGGTGCGGTTGGTCCCTTTGAGCGGCACCATGTCGGCCACGGTGGCCAGCGCCACGAGGTCCAAGTACTCCCGCAGGTCGGGTTCATTGCCTTTGGCGAAGGCGCCGTCATCTCGTAAGGCGCGCCGCAGTGCTGCGGCCAACAAGAATGCCACTCCGGCGGCGCACAGCTCTTTGAAGGGATAGTGGCAATCGCTGCGATGCGGATCGAGGTTGGCGTTGGCTTGTGGCAGGGTGGGGCCGGGTTGGTGGTGGTCCACCACGATGACATCCAAGCCCAACGAGCGGGCAAGCTCAATCTCGGGAACTGCGGTAATCCCGCAATCCACGGTAATCAGCAGTTTGGCGCCAGGGGCCAGTTCGCGCACCGCGTTGGCGTTTAGGCCGTAGCCCTCTTGGCGCCGGTCGGGGATGTAGTAGCTGACGCGGGCACCCACGGCCGACAGGAAACTCGTGAGCAGCGCGGTGGAGGTCACCCCATCGACGTCGTAGTCGCCAAACACGACACACGGCTGTTGTTCGCGGATGGCCACCAACAAGCGCGCCACCGCATGGTCCATATCGGCGATCGTCAGAGGATCGTCCAAGCTCGCAAGCGAGGGCGACAAATAGCGTTTCAGCGCGGTCTCATCGGTGACGCCGCGTCGCATCAGGATCGACCCCAAAAAACCTGGAACACCAGTAAGTTCAGGTGTGGCCTGGGTTTCTGGTAAGACCCAGCGTCTGCCGGTGAGGCTTAAACCGCTATGGTGGTGCGTAGACGACATGGTGCGAGGGCACTGTAGGCGTAAGCTCTGACACTTTGGAAGTGTTTCTGTCGCAGGCGTGGCGACGAGGGTGTTAGGACCCGCCGTTGATAGGATAGGCGTACAGCGCTACGCCACTCACTGCGCCGTCAGCAAACACACAGGTGCCTGCGGCCAGTGCATCCCCCTCGCCTTGGTAAGCGCCAAAATTGGGAGCGTAGAGGCAGCGTTCGTTGTTTTCGCACAGCGCGTCATCATCGCCGCTGCCATCTCCTAGGAATTCAAATGCGTTCAGCAAGAAGACCTGAGGTGTTGTGCGCTGATCGGTGGCGACCTGGTCTCCGTTTGCCGCCTGAGGGCAGGGGGCCGAAGCCACGAATGGGTCGTTTGCCGCCGTGGCGGTGTCGCTCTGATTGCGCAGGATGGTGTCGGTTTTGCGTAGTCGCCAATCCCAAATCCTACAAGTGTCCACAGCACACACGCCCTGGTTGCTCGGGTCTGGGAAAGCCCCGCCATCGTTCCCCCAAGCTCGCCACGGCAGCGAGAAGTGCGACCAATCGGTGATGGTGGTGACCGTCGCAGCGCCGTTCAGGTCGGCCGGGTTCACGGCGTCGTCTACCGTGGTCTTGCCGACAAACGCAGTTGCGAGGTTGATGCCCCGTGTCGTCGTCGCGTCCGACAGGCCGGAGAGGTTGCAGCTCGAATCCAGGCCGGCGTCGCCA
>JAKLEG010000804.1 GCA_022703175.1 Myxococcota bacterium
CATCTTGCTTCTGATTGCCAACAGGAAGTTCTGTCGACACTTGGTTGCATCCGCCCAATCCACTGCGATCATGATTTTCAACGACATTTCGGAATTGAAGCGGTATGACCTTCCAGTTGGGCCGTTCTGTCGTGCTGTTACCTTGGAGGCCGTCAAAAACACTGACTCGATTTTGTATCACGAGAGTCAAGAGTTCGCCTCGGACCTCCTCGGACGCATACGGCCATGGACTAATGCGGTTTACGGAGACTATTCGGCAATAAAGGCGATGGGCTTTCAATCGCCCTTACAAGTAGATGTTTGGTCGAGTGAGCATCGTTGGACGCCGGAACAGTGGAAGGCGTACACGCGTGTGCTGTTGGCCATTCTCCGTGGCTATGCCAATAGCAAGGCCCGAGGTCTCGAGTGCCACGAGTTATGCGAAGCAATCGAGAACGTGCACTGGGCACTTGTTCGTTATGTGGACGCAGTAGTGTCCGGACGTTAGTTGAACAAATTCAGCTGATTAGCGGCTTCGGTGTCACTTTGCCGACCTTGGATTTGAGAAAACAGCGTGTTTAAAGGGGTTTGCTCGAACATGGTCAGGCTCAGGATCTGTAGCATTTCGTAGAGGCTGGCTTGAATCTTCAACCGCTTTCTGACGATCGCCACCAGCACGTAGACCGACACGGCCGTCCAGATCTGCGTCTTCACGGCGTTCTCGGTCGTGCCGTAGAACTGCTTGATCCGCAGATGCTGCTTGATCCATTTGAAGAACAACTCCACCTGCCAACGGCACCGGTACAGCTCGGTGATCGTCAGCGCCGAGAGGCGGAAATTGTTGGTCAGGAAGACGAGGCGCTTGCCTGTCTTGGGGTCCTTGAAGCGAATGCGTCGCAGCGGCGTGTCGAAGTTCTGGCTCGAGTAGAAACCCGTCAGCACGACCGTCTGATCGCAGATCAGGCCCGTGACCCGATCGACGGCTCTGGAATAGCGACGTTGCACTCTGAGGTTCGATTTGCCGCGGGTCACGAAGAAGCTGCCCGCGGTGTGCAAGCGGAAGAGCCGCTCGAAGTCCAGGTAGCCCCGGTCCATCACGTAGAACGCGCCCGGTTCCGGTCGCAACTGATCGAGGATATTGACGTCGTGCAGCTTGCCGTCGCTGATATGGATAAACGCCGGGATATTGCCGCGCAGATCGAGCAGCGTGTGCAACTTCACGGCCGCCTTCGTCGAACGGAACGGTGCCCACGGAAAGACCGACAGGCACAAGTCGATGGTGGTCGCATCCAGCGCGTAGACCGTCTCCCTCAGGTCGACTCCAAACGGCTCGTCGACATAGAGCTTGCGGGCGATGCCGATCAGGCGCTGCGCAAAGTCCGCGTAGATACGCCAGTCGCGAGCTTCGTTCGCGTCCGCGAGCGTGCTGCGGGAAACACGACTGCGAATGCCCATGTGATAGAGCTTGTCGCTCTGCGCCCGCAGGCAGGCTTCGATGTCGCGCAGGCTCTCGCGGTAGGTCAACTGAGCGAACGCCAGGCAGAGGAACTGATCGAGGCACGAGAAGCTCTTGATCTTGTGCTCGCCGCCGTACGCCGCCACGCATCGGCGAAACGTCGTCAGCGGCAAGTGCCCAGTCAACTGCGCGAACACAAGCTTGCCAACGTGCATGGTGAGCACCCACGAGAACGGTTCTCGCAGGGTCGCACCAGCGCTCGGCCAGGTCGAAATCGAGACCAAAAGAAACCACGATTTATCTCGTTTAGATCATGCACTTATGGGCGCCGAGCCCGCTAACGTCCGGACACTACTGATATATGATCGAAACCACCCAGCCTGATCTGCTCCGGTCAAATTCCGGTCCTGGAATCGATGGCGACGAGTCGATGCTCGCGCCGCCACCAAGACCGAAACCTACCCTTAGTGTGCCAAAG
>JAKLEG010000805.1 GCA_022703175.1 Myxococcota bacterium
CGGTTACCGGAGAGACGGCGATTGTTTGCGGAGGCGATGGCGGGAAGTTAGAGGGCTTCCGGAATCGGCCATTATGCACAGTGCCCAATTATGTTCAGACGGTGTTGTCTATGCGCGCTGCCGCCTTGTGGGAAGCGGCAGGCGTGCTTGGCTGGCTCTACATAATTACAGGGTCTTGAGGAATTCAAGCAGTGCATCAGATGCGTGGTATCGGTTGTTTTTAGCTTCTGGTTCCTGCAATCTTGCCAACGCTCGTTCCTTCATTGCGAGATCAGCTTCGACATAGTGGTGTGTTGTGGTCGGACTCTCATGCCCGAGCCATAGCGCGATTACGTCGATGCCAGCCCCCGATTGCAGAAGGTGCATAGCCGTCGTATGTCGAATCATGTGTGGTGAGATGTGACGGGTGGCCAAATCCGGATTGACCTTGATTGCCGAACGTACCGCCAGTGCCAGCCTCTGCGTCACGTTCGAACGCGTCATTGCGTTACCGTCGCGGTTGGGCAGTAATGCTGATGTAGCGGCCAGTTGCGGATTCAATTTCAACCAGGCCCGCAGCTCTTTTGCCGTTGTACGCCACAACGGTAGCGTACGCTGCTTGCGGCCCTTGCCATGCAGATGAATGCAGGCGGCGCCGTCCAGAACCACGTCCGCCACCTTTACTCCGATGATTTCGGACACGCGTGCGCCTGTGTTGTAAAGCAGGCGAAGCAGCACGTGGTCTCGCTCGCTGATCCAGCGACCATCCGAAGTACCGATCACCGCCATCATTTCCGCGTACGACAGGAACCCAAGCATTGGCCGCTCAAATCGCTTCATCGGTACCCCAAGCACTCTCTCGATGACGTGCAATGAAGACACATCGCGATGTCCTGCGAACTTCAGGAAGGCCCGCAATGCGGCTAGGCGTGCATTGCGGCTGCGAACCGTGTTGTGCCGTTCGTGTTCCAGATGGTCGAGGAAAGCCAGGACCAACTCCGGCGTAATGTCGGCCAGCTTTATCGCCACCGGCGACTTGCCCAAACGTGTTTGCGCGAAGTCGAGGAACAATACGAACGCGTCGCGGTAAGCCGCCACAGTACACGGGCTCAGCGCTCGCTGTTGGGTCAGATGCTCGGCGAAGAAGGTTTGCACAAGGGCAGCAAACGACGGTGGGGTCGCGGGGCGTGTCTCTTTACTCATCACCATCTCCCGAGTCCTCGGCGAAGCGTTCGAACTTGCCGCCCGCCAGGGCCATTAACTCTGGAACCGCTGTCAGATACCAGTAGGTATTCGAGACCTTGGCGTGCCCCAGGTAGGTCGCTAGCGACAGCATCGCTTGATCGATATCGATGCCCTGCGCATGCCAGAGCATCAAGCGGTGCACCGCGAAACTATGCCTCAGGTCGTGAATGCGCGGCCTATCGTGCGCGCCACGATTGACCCAGCCGAGTTTGTCACGCAGTTCGTTGAAGACGCGATGGACCTGCCGGTCGCCTAGCGGTTGGCCGAGCAATTGGCCCCGTGTGCCGACGAAGAATGGCGTTTCATTTGTCGTCCGGGTCTGCCGAACTCGCAGACACCGGTATCGTTTCAGTGCCTCAACGGTACTCGGGTGCAGAGGCAACTGCCGCGACTTGGCGAACTTGGACTGTCGCACGGTCAGCATGGCGAACTTCAGATCGACATCGGCGTCCAGCAGATCAAGGGCCTCTGAAACCCGCAGGCCAGTCGACGCGATCAGGCCGAACAGCGTCTCGAAAGTAGCTGGGCGCAAACCGCCCTGGGGCTGGAGTGCACGTGCGGCCGTCAGCAGGTCAACGACTTCCTCTTCGCGGTAGATGTGCGGTGCCACGCGCCCTGGAACAGAACCGAAGACCGACTCGTCTGGCACCTCGGTGCGTGGGTCGAACTGACGCAGGTAGCGGACAAAT
>JAKLEG010000806.1 GCA_022703175.1 Myxococcota bacterium
CTCTCTCAGATGGCCCCAACTCGCTGTCGCTCGATCTCTTTGACCGGTTCCTCGAACAAGTGAAGACCATCGATGCCGCGCGTCGCCAAGTCCTCTAAGCGTCTGCGTGCTGTACGACCAGGTCCGGCACCGCGCACGCTGGCCAAGATACGCCTGCTGCTCATGGACTGCGATGGCGTGCTGTCGGACGGTGGTCTGTATTACACCCAACAGGGCGCCACGTTGTTGCGCTTTGACATCAAAGATGGCTTGGGCTTGGTTCTGGCCCGACGCGCGGGCTTGCACCTCGGCGTCATCACCGGTCGGCCGCTCACCGTGCTGCAGTCGCGACTCGATGACCTTGGCATTCACCATGTACTCGGGAGTTGCCCCGACAAGGCTCAGGGCGTGCGCGAATTGTGCGCGCGGCTCCAGGTGCGCAAGGAAGAGGCGCTCTTTATCGGGGACGATCTCCCTGATTTGGCTGCATTTTCCGAAGTGGGTCTGAAGGTTGCGGTGGCCGATGCCGCGCTTGAAGTGCGCAAGGCGGCCGACTGGGTCACCGCGCATGCCGGCGGTCGAGGGGCCGTGCGCGAAGTCTGTGCAGCGGTGCTATTGGCCCAAGGCAATTGGTTCACCACGCCGGAATCGCTGCAATGACGCCCAAACCCAAGAAGGTGGTGCTCGAAGCGCCGCTTCCCAAACGCTGGAGCCTATTCCAGCACGTCAAGAACGCCCTGCTCTACGCGTTGATCCGTACGGCCTATGCCACCGTGGCCGCAGTCCCCTTCCCGATCCTACGAGCCGCAGCCATCGTGCTGGGCCCTCTGGCTTACTGGATGGCCGTGCGCGAACGCCGCACGGCCCTACAAAACTTGGCGCGCGCCTTTCCGGAACTACCGGCCGATGAACACCGGCGCCTAGCACAGCAGATGTTTGCACACTTGACCACGAGTGCGATGGAGGCGGTACACGCCAAACGTTTCCTCGTGGGCCGCCATGCGGTCGAATTGCCCAAAAGCTGTCGGGCACTCTTGGACGAAGCGCTGGCTCACGGCCGAGGCGTGGTGTTGGTCACCGGCCATATCGGCAACTGGGAGCTTTGTGGGCAGGTGTTTGCCTACGCCGGCTATCCCGTCACCTCTATTGCCAAACCACTGTATGATCCACGCCTGACCCGCTTCGTGCATCGCCTGCGCACGAGCTTCGGTGCCCGCATCCTGTGGCGCGGCGACGTCAGCCTCCCCAAGGAGATGCTGCGCGTCTTTAAAGAAAACGCCATCCTTGGCATCCTCATCGACCAAGACACGCGCGTGCAGGGCGACTTCGTGCCGTTCTTTGGCATCCCCGCCCACACCCCCACCGCCGCGGCCAGCCTGGCGCTGCGCAACGAGGCGCCCGTCCTCGTGGCCTGGTCGCAACGTACGCCCACGGGAGGTCACCAGATCCAAATGGAATGTTGTGCCTTCACGCCAAGCGGTAACCTCGATCGCGATACCTTGGCTCTCACCGCTGTATTGAGTCAGCGCCTCGAAGCCGCCATCCGCCAGGCACCAGCCCAATGGGTTTGGCTGCATCCCCGTTTTAAGAAGCAACCGCCGGTCGTTGACACCAAGGGCGGGGCCTTGAATAACCAACCTACGACACCCGCCGTGTCGGCAGGAGAATAGGCCGTGCTCATCCCTGTCTTGCTCGCCGCCCTCCACCTAACTGCCGCACCGGCCGCTAAAGGCGCTGTCGTGGATGAGAAAACCTTGTTAGGTGGTGAGGCACCGCTCGATTTTCGCTGCGACAACATGCAGGTCTTCACCAAACCCAACCGCACCGTCTGCAAAGCCAACGTCGTGGTGCGTCGTGGCGACCTGTTGGTTTGTTGCACGACATTTGAGGGTTTTGCCGCACCTAACTGGGGCTGGGAGCGTTTCGTC
>JAKLEG010000807.1 GCA_022703175.1 Myxococcota bacterium
CGCTGCCATCGCCCACGTTGCATCACGTCAGACCTCTTCGCCATCAAAGACCTCGCCGCTGGCCTCTGCCGGTTAGACGCATCCCATCGAGTCCTGGTTTACGACGGTCCAACCCGTCTGGCCGCACCACGTAGCGCGGGCGCCCCAGCACGGCAAGCCACTTAGAGGACACTCAGGCAGGTACGTACGTTAGCTCAAGCGCGTCAGCTCTCGTCAAAGGCCACCACGTAACGACCGTCCTGCATAAGCGGCAGCTGGCGCCCGTCGGCGAAGCGCAAGATCAGCGAGCGCACGCACACCTGAGGCTGAACCTCGGGCACGTAGACGCGATCGATGTGCACCACTGCCATCGGGCTGGAGAACTGCGCCGGCCCCACCTGACCGCCGAAATGCTCGCTGCGGCCAAACGCGATATGCAGCCCGAGTTTTTCGTCCAAGAGTACGGCGCCAATAGGTTTCAGGCCGAAGGCGGCTAACACGCCCAGCCCAAGCTCCGCCAGGTTGCCGTAGGCCGGCTCGCGCGCCAGCAACGCGGCTTCGGCCATGGAGTGCGGGCCCTGGGAAAGCACCTCAACCGCACGATTCTCGACAATCCGGTAGCGCACCACCTCGTCGCCAAACTGCACCGGCAGCACCCCCGCTGACCGGCTGGGTTCCCCGGTGCGCTCCCCCTCATAGGGCACAATGTACGCTTCGCCCGATGGCAAATTCCCAGCGGTGCCAGGCAGATCGAGCAGGCCACCGGAGGCATGTGCGGTGCGAAAGCGCAAATCCAGCAGCAGCGCGTGCTCGCAGGTCGATTCGGCAAATACGATCTCGGCGCGTACGGCGTCATCCAAGAGTCGCTTCAAGAAGTGCACCCGCCGGTTCACCTCGCCGTAGTCCACTCGCAAGGCCGGCACCATCTGAGCGTTGAACCCGGGCATGGTGGCGGCTCGCAGCCCCAACGCCTTGGCCATCACCTTCAAAGGCGCGGTGGCGCTCATTTCAGTGAGAGCGATCGCCAATGAGTGCTCCGCGAACAACGTCGACCAAGGCACCACCGGACGGCCGCGCAAGATGGTTGCGTCCCCGGGCGGTTGCGCCTCTGACCAGAAGCAGGCGCCCGACGGCAAATCGCCATTGTTGGTATGCACATTCGGATAACAGACCAAGTGCGTAGCAAACCCCAGCTCTGCCTCACGCGCGGCCAACGCCTGGGTCCACTCGCAGGCCAACGCGCGCCGAGCTCGCCATTCCTCGTGGTCGGGCGTGTCAGCATCTGGGAGATCCAACAGGAACAACAAACCCGTGTCCGTGGAACGTGGCACAAATACCCGCCGCACCAACGCCACCAGTTCGTCGCTCGTTAATGTTTCCGTCATCGATATCGACTCCCTTCGCGATGCCGAGCGAGCCCCGGACTCACACGACGTCTTGGTATAGCGAAGTGCGGGCAACGATTCCCTCGAAATCGACGTGGTCATCGACTATTTACGACGCTGGCTCTTGTTGCCTGCTTGATCCCGCGCGTTCTCATAGGCGGCCGCCCGCAATGCTTCCCATTCGGGTTGCGCCCGAAGCGGCGCCCAGTCCTCCTCGACTTCGAGGACCTCCGGTGTAGAGAACCCCAAATCGATGGCTTGCCACAAAAGTGTCACTGCGCGCGGCAACGCCTGTTCGCGAATTTCAAGCCACGCGGCGTTGGCCACCGGCAACCACGCGTCGGGCCGAAGCAGATGAGCCAACTCCAGGTAGCGACTTGCCTTTTCTGGCAAAGCTGAATGCGCAGCAGCGAGGCCTGCCTGCACCAAACCAGCATAGTGCTCGGGCTCCGAAGCCAAAAGCCGTTCGTAGTAGCCCAACGCCGCAACGTAACGCTCGTGC
>JAKLEG010000808.1 GCA_022703175.1 Myxococcota bacterium
TCGATTGCGACCCTTTGCCGGTGACGTCGCGCTGGCACGCACCGCCCTCAGCCTCCGCGATGCCTTCACCTATGGACCCGAGCCCTTCCTCATCGACGAAGCCATGGCGTTGCGACAGCGCCAACTCAAAGAGCTGGTCAAAACCGGCAGCGTCGACCTGAAGTATGGTGCCGGTGGTCTGGTCGAGATCGAGTATGGCATCCAGTATCTGCAGATGCTCCACGGGCACGCCCACCCCGGCGTGCGCACTGAAAACACTCTGGCGGCGCTGACCGCCTTGGAGAACGCTGGCTACATGAACCCGGCCGAGGCCGACGCGCTGCGTAGTGCCAACTGGCTGTTGCGTGCTGCGATCGATGCGTTGCGCCTAGAGCGAGGCGTAGCCAAGGATGTCACCGTGCCAACCATCGGCAGTCGCGACGCGCTCATCCTGGGACGGCGACTGGGGAGGCCACCGGATGCGCTCTACCACGACATCGGCATGGCCATGCTAACCGTGGCCGATATTTTTCGAGACAAGTTCCGCCCGCAGGCGTGAGTGCCAAACAACTCAGATGTCGAAGTACATCGCGAATTCCATCGCGGTGGGATACATGCGCTGCGGCGTCACCTCACGCTCGCGCTTGTACTTAAGCCAGATCTCGATGACATCCTCGGTGAACACGTCCCCCTTCAGCAAGAAGGCATGGTCGCGCTCCAACGCATCCAGCGCCTCATTGAGCGACCCGGGCGTGGCCGGGACCCCTGCCAACTCTTGGGGCGACAGACCATAGATATCCTTGTCGAGCGGTTCCCCGGGGTGCAGCTTGCGCTCAATGCCATCCAATCCGGCCATCAGCATCGCTGCGAACGCCAAATAGCCGTTACAGCTGGAATCGGGGAATCGCACCTCAACGCGCTTGGCCTTGGAGGCCGACGAGACCATGGGCAGGCGAATCGCCGCCGATCGGTTACGGCTTGAGTAGGCCAGGTTCACCGGCGCCTCGTAACCCGGCACGAGTCGTTTGTAGCTGTTGGTTGTAGGATTGGTGAATGCGCACAGAGCCGGAGCATGCGCTAGGATGCCGCCGATGTAGTAAAGCGCCAGCTCTGAAAGGCCCGCATAGCCCGTGCCCGCGAACAACGGCTTGCCGTCCTTCCATAACGACTGGTGGGCATGCATGCCGCTGCCGGCGTCACCGTAGATCGGTTTGGGCATAAACGTGGCGGTGCGATTGTGACGACGGGCGACGTTCTTGACGATGTACTTGAACCACATCAGGTGGTCACCCATCTTCAAGAGCGGCGCATAGCGGATGTCGATCTCACATTGGCCGCCTGAGGCCACCTCGTGATGTTGTGCCTCCACCGCGATGCCCACCCGCTCAAGCTCGATACACATCTCCGTGCGAATGTCCTGCAACGAATCGGTAGGTGGGACGGGGAAATAGCCCTCTTTGAGCCGGGGTTTGTAGCCCAAATTCGGCTGCTCCTCCCGACCGGTGTTCCAAATCCCCTCCATCGAGTCCACGGAGTAGAAGGCGCGGTTGGGACCCTGTTCAAATCGCACGTCGTCAAAAATGAAAAACTCGGCCTCCGGCCCAAAATAGGCGGTGTCAGCGATACCGGTCTGGCGCATGTAGGTTTCAGCCTTGCGGGCAACGAACCGAGGATCGCGGCTGTACGGTTCGCGGGTCGTGGGATCCACGATGTTGCAGATAAGCGACAACGTCGGGTGCTCCATGAACGGGTCCATCACCGCGGTACGCGGGTCTGGAAGCACGAGCATGTCGGAGGCGTTGATGGGCTGCCAACCCCGAATCGATGAACCGTCAAAGCCAAAGCCGTCTTCGAACGAGGCTTCGGACAAGCCCG
>JAKLEG010000809.1 GCA_022703175.1 Myxococcota bacterium
TCACCAACCTATGGCATAAGCCTGCCATGCGTTAGCGCTGCTCCTGCGTACGTTTGTAGATCGTGAGGCTTGCGTCACGCACATCGTTTGGCAGGTGCAACGGACCTTGCACGCCTGCTTGGGCGAGGCTTTGACGCAGTCCTTCAAGGGGCAGCGGCGCCGCGGCGAAGAAAGCCACGAAGCGCTCTTCGGGCGCGGCATCCAACGTTAAGCTGAACGGCAGCGTACCTTGGGGCCCGGCCGGCAGCGGTGCCAACGTCGCTTGGTCCTCGGGGAACAGCAGCTGTACGGTTCCGGTGCTGTCGATACTGAAGAGCGCCATGTGCGTGGACGCGCCAGCGTCGTAACCGAGTTGAACCACGCTTCCTATATCCAGCGTTTCTCCGGCGCTGCCCGGGCGTACCTGGCCATGCTCCAACACGCTCATCCTCAGGTGCTCAGGCGCTCCTTTGGTGCGTGTCTGGGGCACGCTGTCACCACCACGCGGCACCAGCATCACCACCAACGCCAGCGCGGCCACCCCCGAAAAAGCGGGCACCAACCAGCGCCAGCGCAGCGGCGCCGGCTTTTGGGCCACTTTGCGGCGTTCGTGTTCGATGCGGAAGGCGGCGTAGGGGAGTTCGGTTTTAAACTGGGCGTCATCGGCGAGGAGGGTTTCGTGCGTGGTGCGGCATTCGGTGCAGCTCTCTACGTGGGCCTGGGTCGCAGCAGCCTCGTCCGCGGGCAGGTCGCATGTGGCAAGGCGTTCGAGCGTGTAACGACTGGGGTGGTTGACGACGTGCATGACGCTCTCCCTGTTACTTTCATATAGACCCATCACCCTCAGCAGAAGCGAAACAATTTTGTGACACCCATCACAAAGGCGACGTCATTCTCACACCGGTGGTTCGCCAAACACGATCTCCAGATCTTGGCGTTTCAACTCGCGGCGGGCCACGTCAATGAAGCGCCGTAGGCGCTTGCGCAAGGTCGGCACCGAGCATTGGGCGGCTACGGCAGCGTCTTCTTGGGTCATTTCATCCACGAAGTAGAATACCGCTGCTGCGAGCGTATCGCTTTCCGCCTTATCGAAGAGACTTTGCAATAGCTGCCGTCGCTCAATGGCCGGGCTGTCGTTTTGGTTGGTCGTCGCGTCCAGGTGTGCTTGACGTTCGTAGCGACCGTGCCACAAGGCGTTCTTGCTGCGGATCACGTTGAGACAATGGTTGGTGGCGATTCGCACCATCCAAGTCAGGGGCGAGGCTTCAGCGCGGAACTCCTGGTGGCGTTCCACGACTTTGAGAAACACATCGTGCAAGGCATCCATCGCGTCGGCGTCGTTCTTCAGGAAGTACTGACAACGCCGATAAACCGCGCGGCCGTACTGGTCGTACAGCGCACGAATATCCAGCTCTTGCGCAGGCGCAAGTGTCATCGCGAGGAGCCTACCTTAGACGGTCCAGGGTCCCAAGGTCCGCCGTGTTGATAGACACCGCAGCGGTTTAAGAACGAAACAGAAGGTACGCGCAGCTGCGAGGTGTTGTGGGTGATTAGTAGGCGGGGGCGAGGCTTGGGCTGAAGCCGGCCAAAAACATCAACGCATCGGAGGGTTGTTTGCCTTCATCCATTGCGTCCACGATGGCCTCTTGGGCGAGCTCTTCGATCAAACGCCGCATGGTGGTGTCGTTGACCAGAGTTTCCAGCGCGTCATCCACCTTGGTCTCATCTAGCGTCGGGTTGATGCGCAGTGAGGCCGACACTTCCTGAGCGATTTCACGGCCAAGGAGATATTTGTATTCTGCAAGTAATCTTGTATCCATCACGACCGTCACCTATGGCGCCCGACCGCGAGCGCGATTTCGGTGCCTCATAA
>JAKLEG010000081.1 GCA_022703175.1 Myxococcota bacterium
CGTGGCAGTTTGTGGCCCACAGGTGACGTCTCGAAGCTTGGCCAGGCCATCACCGAGGCGTTGGAGCATGGCCAATGGGCGCAAGCCGTGTTGGCCGTGGACAAGTTGCTCGCCTACGAAGTACATCGCTGGTCGGTCTCCGAGGGGCACACGCCGTCTGATGCGCTTGCGACATTCTTGTATCTGAAGGGCGTTCCGTCCGCGCGCTACCGCACGTATTTGCAGTCGCTCGTGGCCGCACGTTCGGGTCGGCCGCTCAAGCAGTCCGCCGCGATGACGGCGCTGGTGCTGGCGCTGGAAGTGCTCTGGTAGAATTGCGTTGGGCGTGCTGACAATACGGGCGACGCGAGCGCCGGGTTCTATCCCTTTTGCATATCCTCGGCCAGGTACGAGAGGATCACTTCGTCGAGTGATTTCTCGCTGATCAGATCCTCTCCGAAGATTGAGTCCACCGCGCTTTCATTCTTGGACTCGAAGGCTTTGCGCAAGGTGTCGGCCTCGATGATCGCCTCTGCTGGCGGGGCGCTGCCAAAGAAGCTGGAGGCCGTGGTGGGCGTGACCCGCGCTGAACTGGCCGGACCAGGGGTTGCGGGGGGGACGAAGGGTTTCAGCGTCGCGGCCGCTGGCGCCGGGGCCTCGAAGATGTTGGTGGACGCAGGCTCTGCCACCACGCGGATCGGGGCGGGCGGCGGTGTCACGGGGGGCGGTGCTTTGACGATCGGCGCGGGTGGCGGTGCAGTCACCACAGGTTTGGGCGGGGGAAAACTCGGCATCACCGGCGACGGTGTCTTCGCGACGTGGGCCGACGGGCGCACCGCGGGCCCGGCGCCTCCAGCAAACAGCGAGGCCCGATGTTGTGCCCCAGCTTCGACGTTCAGCGGCGCGGGTCCATTGAGGGTCGCGGCATTCTTGGAGCGCTCGGCGACGCGGTCGTCCATGCGGCCGCCGATCAGGTCTTTCAGCATCGCCTTGTGCTGGTCTTGCATCAGCTCGACCAGCATTTCGTTTAGGCGCTCAGAGTTGACGATGTCTGCATACGAGGTCTTGCGGGTCTCGACGATGTTGCCGCCGCAAAACACGTGGGTGATGATGTGCGGGTTCTGCACCCCGGAGTCTTCCGTTTGGATATGGAAGACGCCATCTTTGTAGCGAATGTTGTGATTGTAGCCCGGGAGCATTGCGACCGCTTCGATTGCCTCAACCTCATTGGGTAACATAACGCCGGTAGGGCGACAAGTTTGTGGGCGTGCCTTGTAAGCAGCACGGTAGATGTCCGCTCGTTTCAGGGCCAAGTTGCCGAGGATGTGCGAGCGACAACCTACGGCCCGCGAGTTCCGGGACAAACGTGCCGGGCGCGTCATGCCAAGACAGAAGGCGCGTTGCACGTGGGCCTCAAGGTCCTCAACGACGCAGGGTGCCATACCGCTGGCTACGACCTGTCAATCTTGTACCGGCGTCCCGGTTCACGACAGGGGACAACAGCACAACCGGGCTGAGTCACGCTCACGAAGGTGACCTGTTACGCAACGATCTTGTTCCGATCATTCAAGGCCTTACCTCGTCGCATCACGGGTGCTCCAGGTCACCAACGGCCTTACACAGCGCGCGGGCGGTGTCGCATGGCTCGCGAGCGGCGTGGCGTGACGTATGAGCATTTTGGCGCGGTTACGGTCCTTTCGAGTGCTTGCGACTGTGATAGGGTGCCGCCCGGCATGACCCTGCTATGCGAGAATCGGGCGCTGTTGGACGGCTTTCGTGCTGGCGATCGCGAGGCTTTGGCCCAGATTTATTGGCACTACATCGACGTCGTGGAAACGGCGATCCGGCGCGGGGTGCGCTTTGACGGTGGCAAGAGCGTGGCCGGTGTCCCCGAGGATCGGGTGGCCGACCTGGTGCAAGATACTTTCATGCGCGCGTTCGCCGAACGCACCCGGCAAAGCTACGACGGCTTGCGCCCCTTCAAGCCGTTGCTCCTCACCATCGCGCGTAACTTGGTGGTGGATTGGGCGCGCGCCAACGGCCGCACACTTGGCGACAGCGAGCGGCTGCTGGAGACGATGGCGGCGCCCCCTTGTGAGTTGCCGGAGCTGCATGAGGCTTGGGCCGAGCCTAGCACGGTCGCTTTGGTAAAACGCTACGTGCAGTCGCTTACGCCACCGCTCTTTGATCTCTACCAACAGCGCTATGTCCACGGGCGTTCCCAAGCCGAGGCCGCCACCTGCCTGGGGGTAGGGCGGCAGACCATTCGCACCCTTGAAGGTCGCTTGCGCGACGGCTTGCGTAAGCTCCTCGCGATCCACGACCGCTAACCCAATTCACGCCCTCTCCGTATTGGCTTGGGCACGGGCTACGTTGGACCTGTGCCATTTCATAAGGAGCGTGTGTGATGCGCAGTTGCGGTCTTCGACAGGGTGTGCGGCTAGGCGTGATCGTGCTTTCGGGAGTGGCTTTCGGCCTCTCCGGGTGCGGTAGCGATGACAACAGCAGTGATGAATCGTCGGCGGCCACGGGCTGTCAGACGAGCGCGGACTGTCCCACCGAACACGTCTGCCTTGCGGCCTACGGTCAAAGTGCCTGCCAGCCGATTTGCACCGGCTCGGCCGACGCGTGCGGCGCGAACGCCAGCTGCGGTTCGGTGGGTGTGATGAGCGTAAATGTCTGTCAGCCGCCAGCCGAGGACAGTGGGGAGGCCCCGCAGCCGGAGGAGCAACCGCGCATTCCATGCGGAAGTGATGCCGAATGCGTCGCCGCCAATGCTGGTGCCATTTGTGCGACTTACAGCGGTCAACGGGATTGCACCCTGCCGTGCAGTGTTGAGAGCGACTGTGACATGCCGGTGTTGGGCGGCATGTCGATCGACTTTTTAACCTGTATTGCGGACGCGGGCCAAACCAGCCGCAAGGCCTGCCTCCCGGATGCCCGCTGCTTCGCGAATCCGATGGTCTGCGTCACGATACCTGGCGGCTTTTAGGCGACGGTAAAGCGCCACGCTTGCATCTTGGGCGGGTGCCCACCAGAATGGGCGCGAAGGTCATCATGATCAGGCCCCTGCTCATCTGTGCAATCGTTGGCGGCACGCTGTCCGGATGCGCGCTACCGACCCCCGTCGATGCCGACAAGACCGCCTGCGTGACGACGGATGATTGTCGGCGCCATCGGGTCTGCCTGGACGGCGTCTGTGCTCTGCCAAATGAGCCGCCCGCCGAGCTGGGGGTGACCTCGTGCCCCGAGACACCGTGCGTGGCACCCGCCAGCTGCTTTTTGGGCTTCTGTGCCGAGCGCCTGAGCGAACCTGCGAGCTGTGAAGCCTATGCCGAGCTCGATGGCTGCCCGGCCAACGCGCTTTGCTATGACCTTGATTTCGAGGTGGCGGTGTGTGAGCAGTTGCCCGCTTGTTCCGCCACACGACCTTGTCCCGTGGGGCCGGTGGGGGCGCTGTGTAACCTTGGGATCGTGGCTAGCAAGGAAGCCATTTGCATGCCGCGCTATTGTCAGACAGCGGCCAACTGTCCCGAGGCTTGGCATTGTGTGCGCTACGTGGGGAGCGAACCGGTGGGTTTTTGCAGCGGCGGCACCCCGGGAGAACCTTGTGCCAGCGCAAATGATTGTCACAGCCAAAGTTGCGAACCGCTGTTTCGGGTGTGTCGATGACACAGACAAAGCGTCCAGACGACCCAACGGTGGACCAGTGGCTGGCGCGCGGCAAGCTGTCGGGGGCGCGCCGCGAGGCCATCCTCGACCGGGTGCTTGCCGTCACTGCCACGTCGCCGTGCGCCAGGCCTTGGGGGCGGTGGCGCGTGTGGCAATGGGGTTCGGGGTTGGCAGCGGCCGCCGCGCTCGCTGGAGCGGTGGTGGTGTGGGCACCACGCGCGGGTGATCCCGACACCGAGGGTTTCCAGAGTCGCGGTGCCACCGGCCGTGCGTTTAGCATCGAAGCCGGCTGTCGCGAGGAGTGTCGACTGGGCGACACGCTCCTGTTTCGTGTCCAGCACGTCGTCGGGCCGGCTTACTTGGCTGCCTTTGCCATCACCGCCCAAGGTCAACGAATTTGGTATTTCCCGAGTGACCACGGTGAACTGCCGACGCTGCCGGTGACAGAGGCGGCGCAGCTATTGGCGCGTGGCGTGGCCTTGGGTGAGCCGCACCAAGCGGGCGTGGTGCATGTACATCTGGTGGTGAGCCCCAGGCCCGTGACCCGCGAGCAGGTTGTGGCGCTCTTGGCGGCCGAATCCTTGCCAAAAGACGTGTTGCACTTGGTGCAACCGCTGACGATTGCCCCATGATGTTGGCCCCGCTGACCTTGGCGCTGTGCCTGGCCGCGCCACCTAGGCTCTACGTGGTAGCAGTGGGTAACAATGCTGTGCCGCTTGCCGGGGGCGAGGGCACGGTGGCCCTGCAGTATGCCGACGACGATGCCGCACGGGTGTTCGGCCTGTACCGTGAGGTGGCCAAGGAAAGCTACTTGTTGAGTGTGCTCGACCCTGAAAGCCAGGGATTGTTTCCTGAGGAAACGTCCTTGGCGTTGGCGCCGACATTGGCGGAGTTTGTGCGCGTGTTTCAGCACTTGGCCGAGCGGCTGGCGCAAGACCGTGCACAGGGTCAGTCTGGCGACGTGCTGCTGTTTTTTTCGGGACATGGCGTGGCGACGCCGCAACCGTCGCTGACGTTTTTGGACGGCGCGCTGACCCGCGACATGTTGTTTGAGGAGCTCTTGCCCAGTTTGCCGGCGCGCTACGTGCATTTGATCCTTGATGCCTGCCATGCGGAGGCGCTGGTGCACGGTCGCGGCGCCGAGGCATCGGCGACGATTGTGGATGTGCCACCCGGGCAAGGAGCTAATTTTGCGAGCGATCGAGCGCTGGCGCGGTTTCCGCAGGTGGGCGTGGTGGTGGCGACCTCGGCCACGCATCAGGCCCATGAGTGGCAGGCATGGCGCGCCGGCGTGTTTACGCACCAGGTGTTGTCGGGTTTGCGCGGGGGGGCAGATGCCAACGGCGATCGGGTGATTGAGTATCGCGAGCTGCATGCCTTCTTGGCGGCAGCCAACGGTGCGGTACGCCACCCGCAGGCGCGGTTGCACGTGGTGGTGGAGCCGCCCGCTCTCAACACACGAGCGGCGCTCATGGATTTGCACGATCTGGTCTACGCCGGGTGGGTGAGTGGTGTGCCCGCTGGGGCCGGGCATTTTGCCATCGAGACGCGCCACGGGGTGCGGGTTGTGGACTTAAACCCTGAGCCGGGTCAGGTGCCGCAGCTGGCCGTTCCGGCCGATACCGAGCTGCTGCTACGCGTTGGTGCTTATGAGGCGCCGCTGTCAGTGCCGACGCAGGCGACCGCGTCGTTGGTTGGACTGGCATTGACCGAGTCGCCTCTACGCGGGCGCGGTGTGGCTGAATCATTGCGCGAGGGTTTGTTCGCGACACCCTATGGGCCCGCCTATTTTCGAGGCTTTGCCGATCGTCCTGTCGAAGCGCCGATGACGCTCACACGACGTCGTGCGTCGGCGTCTCGGCTAGAGTCCTGGGTGGCCTTGGGCGTGGGTTCGGCCTGTGGTGTGGCTGGCGTGCTTACGGGGGCCGTGGCCTGGCGGGCACGTCAAGACTACCAGCAGACGTCGTTTGAGCGTCGCGCTTATGAGCTTCGCGCGCGCTATGACAATTTCCGTTATGCCGCCTTTGGCAGTGCCAGCTGTGCGTTGGTCGGGTGGGCCGCGGGTTATTGGCTTTGGCCGGCGGCCTCGGGGTCGGCCGAGTGAGGTGCGCTATCGGCGGTGAGCGTCGAGAAGTCGAACAGCTTGCGGTCCAACAGGTGTGCGGGGACCACGGTTTGCAGCGCATGTAGCAGGTTACGCCGCACGTTCGGGTTGGCGGCTTCGAGCTGGTCGAGCAGCTGTTTGGTTTGCTTGCGCTTCAGGTCGGGGTCGAGGGCGCAACTGCCGCACGGGATGATCGGGTGTGTTTTGGCCTCGCTATAGCGGCGAATATCGGCTTCGGCGCAATAGGCCAGCGGCCGAATCACCAAGTTGCGGCCATCATCGGCGCGCAGCTTGACCGGCATGCTCTTCAGCACGCCCGAGTACAGTGCGCTCATCAACAGTGACTCCACCAGATCGTCGCGGTGATGCCCCAAGGCGAGTTTGGTGCAGCCCAGGCCGCTCGCAACGTTGTAGAGCACGGCGCGGCGCAGGCGCCCGCACATCCAGCAGGGGGTGTTGCCAGTGGGGATCTTGGCGAGCACGGCGGCCCAGGTATCGTCGCGCACCAGCGTGTAGGTAACTTGCAGCCGCTGCAGATGCTGTTCGAGCGGGCGCACGTCGAAACCGGGTTGGCCTTGGTCGATGTTGGCCGCCACGACGTCAAATTTGAAGGGCGCCCGGCGTTGCAGCGCCAAGAGCAGGTCCAAGAGTGCGTAGGAGTCTTTGCCCCCCGACATGGCCACCAGCACCCGATCGCCTGCCTCAAGCAAACCAAAGTCGCTGCAGGCGCGCGTCACTTGACGCATCAAATGGCTTTCGAGTTGTGTCAACTCGTGGGCTGTCATCGGGACCGGCTTTCGAAAAAAGAAGCAAGGAGGAGAAAGGTGGGGTGAGCGAGGGGTTTTGAACCCCCGACCACTGGAGCCACAATCCAGGGCTCTACCAACTGAGCTACGCTCACCACCAACGAATCACGCTCTTTAAAGGGTCAGAGGCGTTCTGTCAACTCACAACTGCGCAAGACCCGCATCTCCGCCGCGGCAGCGCATGCATAGGCGGTTGCCGGGGCCGGCGGATAAGAAGACGCGATCGCAGGAGAGGCAGGTGCGGGCGCCCAGCATCATTGGCGTTTTGCGGTGCCCGGGGCGCTCGCCTGCCAAATCTGCGGCCACACCTTGCACTTGGCGGATGTAGGCTTCGGAGAGCCCGAGGTCGGCAGCGCGGCGCATCACGACGCCCGGCTTGATCCCCTCTTTGGCCAAGTCTTCCAAGAGCGCCTTGCGATCAGTGAGCATACCCTCAATGATGCGGCGATCCAGCACCGGGTCATAGCGCGTGGCAGGATCGTCCGGCCCACCGCTCGGCGCGGTACCCAACTCGTCCTCATCGCCCGGTTCGCTCAACTCGCCCCCCTCATCGACTTCTGGGGCGGCCTGGAGTTTTGGCTCGGCCTCCTTGGCCTTCTTCGCGCGTTTCGCGGGCTTCTTCTTCGACTCTTTAGCTGCGGCTTTCTTTGCGCTCATGCTGCCCTCGGAAAGGAGACAGCGATATGAAGGAGTATGATGAAAATGTCAAACGTGCAGGTTCAAAAGGTGCTTAGAAAGACCAACTATTTCAATGAGTTAGCGGGATGAAAACAAGTTTGTCGGGTAACTGCATGATAATAGGGCGGAATTTCACGCAGTCTCGGGAGGCGGTCGGGGCAGGCGTTGCGCCTGTTTGGCCTTGATCTTGGCCTCGGCCTCATCGAAGCGCCGTGTGAGCCAAATGGCGGTGGCAATGCCCACCACCAAACCTACGCCACCGATGCCAAAGCGCGAGTTGTTGTCGCCTGTGGTTTCTTCGGAGTTGGAGAGCACGAGCGCGACGGTGGCGGCGCCGATGAGCACCGTCAGGGTGACCCACTTGAACCAAGGCGGCAGCTTGATCGGTTCGAGCTTGGGCTGATTTTTGGCATCGGCTTCGGCCTGCATCAACAACCAGCGGCCAGCCACGAAGCCCACAATGATGGCGACGATCGCAGCGCCGAACCACACCGAGCCGCCAGCCTGGTCGGGGCCGTAACCCATGGCGGGGAGACCAAACAGAATGCCGCCGGCACCGCTTGCCACCAGGACAAACACGAAGAAGCGGGTCAGGGCGGACGCAGGTTTTTGGGGCTCCTTGGCGCGGGCGGTCCTCTCGGGGTCGTAGAATTTTGCCCAGCGTTGGCTCGCCTCTTCGAGCATTTGCCAGGCGATGCGGCTGGCCGCCACGCCCACCACAGTGCCCACCGTGGCCAACAGGAAGAACAGCCAGTTGGTCGGTCCCATCGACAGGTAGATGTCGGAGTTGGGAAACCACAACACAAAGCCGCCCATCGCGAGCAGCACCGCGAGTAGGAACAGGCGCCCCAACGTGCTGGGCCCGCCCTGATAGCGATCCAACTCGATGTGGTCCAGGTTGAGCTTGGAGAGGTCCACGCCCGCGAGATCGTTGTAGGGTTCGTCGTGCTGTCGTGCCACCGTCAGAGCCTCCGGCAAGTGCCGCATCTTACTCGAGTCGGGGCTTAGACGGAAAGCATCAACGACGACGCAGCTTGGCAAGGGCTGCGCGCGACGGGAAGGCGAGCACTTGGGCACCCGCGAGGTTGTGGCAGCTGACCACGATTTCGCGGTGGTTGGTCTCGGGGACGCTTTCGATCGTGAAGCCGTAGCGGGCGAGCGCTCGTTCCAAGGTGGCAAGGCCTTCACCCACGCGCGGGGCCGAGCGGATTTGCAAACCGACTGAATGGGCGCTTAGCACCGGTTTGATGTCGTCGCGGCGGGGCAGCCAGCGGAAGCCGTTGAATCGGAGCGCCACCAAGCGCACCAGCTGTCCCAGGACTTCGACCCGGTCAGCGGGGCCGTAGCGTTGAGGTTGCATTTCGCGCGCCAGCTCCCACCAGGCATCCACCACGAGCAACAGCGTCGCCATCACGTCCCCCATTTCGGTGGGCATACCAAACGGACGTGAGGATCGGGCTTTCACAAGGTTTAAGGTAACCGAAGTGCGGCTTCGTCTCCACCGCATCAGCATGGGGCGTGCGCCTGCTCCCCTTGACTTGGGCGCGAATCGTGACCGGCGCCGCGTTCAGGGTTGGCGCATGACCTGCACCACCTGCAGGAGGTTCTTGGCCTCAAAGTCGCCCGGTTCGGCCTCGATCGCGTGGCGCAGCTGTGCCTCGGCTTCTTCTAGGCGGTTTTTGTCTTGGAGAAAGGTCGCGTAGCGGGTGCGGGGCTTGGCGTGTTGAGGGTCCTTCAGCACGCCCTGGATTAAGGCGCTCTCCTCGTCGCTGACGACGTCGAAGGCACGCCTGGGTAGGCACAAGTCGGGAGCAGGGTTCTTGACGGCGAATACTGTGACGTCTTTGGCGCGGGGTTTGATCGCGGCGGCGATCTTTTTGGCCTCACTTTTCTTCGTGGGGCAAATCGACAGTAGCACGAACCATCGATCCTTGGGGGCACCTAGGAGGCTGTTGGGTTCGACCACTCGGGGGAGGTCGCCTTTGAGACCGAAGGCCTTCGCGTACAACTTGGTGTCAATGAGCGCCGTGACCCGGCTCTTGGCGTCCTCTTCGCTACCCGCCACGAAGCCTACGGCCTGATAGCTTTCGGCGGCAGCCAAGGGTCGAACCATGAGGAGTATAAACAGAGCAGTCCCATGCAGGCTTTGCATGCGCCCACCGTAGCCAAGCCCTTTGAGGAGCTCAAGTCAGCCAGATCGCAAGTTGGCGACGGTTGCGTTAGGGTCTCGGAATGCAATTGCCATCTCCTGGTGCGCTTGCGTTGTCGATGGTCATTGGCCTTGTTGGCTTTGCCCTCTTTGTTTACGGCAAGCGACGCAGCCGCGTTCCTCAGCTTGTAGCGGGCATTGCGCTGATGACGTTTCCGATGTTGACCCCGAATCCGTGGGTGATGACGGGGGTGGCCGCCGTGATTTTGGCGCTGACGTGGTTTGTCAGCTCGATCGGTATTTAGCGTGTCCCGTCAGTTCTCGCGCTTGTTGATCTTTTCTGGCTTGTCGAGTTTGAGCTTGGCGATCACGGCGCTGTAGGAGGTAGCCTCCACGAGCACGGCGAGTTTGGCCGTGTAACTTTGCACGGAGTCGGCGCGTTTTTCGAGTCTCGCGTGCTCAAGGGCCTGATAGACCGCGACATACGCACGCTCACTGTTGATGAAGAAGGTCACGCCCAACGCGACCACCGTAAGCGACGAGCCGGTGATCGAGTGTGATGCGTGTTGGAACAGAAACTCCTGACCTTCGGAGTTGGCGATGCTGAGCGTCACGTGGGCCTCCATGTCGGAGGCGGTGTGGTGTCGGCCGGTGCCGGCCTTGGCTTTGATACCGAAATCCAAGAATCGCAGGGTCTTTAGGGACGGGTAACGCGGTGCGTAGAGGTTTACGAGCCCATGGAAAAAGGCATCCACCAGACCGACGCCGGTGCCGTCGATGGCCGCGCGTTCACCGGTGCGAGCGTCGTGGACCTGGCAGCTCAGGCGTACCTGGCCGTTCTCCAGGTTTTCATCCAGCGTGAAGCGATCCACCTTCAACTTGAGTTCGGTGTCGTCGAGCACTTCGCGGATCAGGGTTTCGAGTTGTTCACGGTCGACCATGATGTTGTCCTCCCGTGGTGGTTCTGCGTGTGACGACCAGGTCGCTCCTGCGATTCTGCAGGCCGCCTAAAAACCTCCTCCAGCCTCTCTAGTATAGCCTTCCTTGCGAGCGGTTGCCCCACCTTGCGACCGGGTGTATGGGTGCGCCCGGCCGAACCCGAGGGAGAGGAACGGTCCAACGCGACTCGTTTTATATTGGCCGGAGGTCAATCATGCAGTTCAAGAAGGTTACCATCGACGGCAATGAAGCGACGGCACATGTTGCCTATCGTCTGAGTGAGGTCATTGCGATCTACCCGATTACACCTTCGTCCAACATGGGCGAATGGGCCGACGCCTGGTCTGCCGAAGGCAAACCGAACGTCTGGGGCACGGTGCCTTCTGTGGTGGAGATGCAGAGCGAAGGCGGGGCCTCGGGCGCAGTCCATGGTGCGGTCGCGACCGGCGCGTTGTCGGCCACGTTCACGGCGTCGCAGGGCCTGCTGCTCATGATCCCGAACATGTTCAAGATTGCTGGCGAATTGACGCCATGCTGCTTGCACGTGACGGCACGCACGGTGGCCAGCCACGCGTTGTCGATTTTCGGTGACCACTCCGACGTGATGGCCACCCGCTCCACCGGCTTTGCGTTGTTGTGCTCGAACAGCGTGCAAGAAGCGATGGACATGGCGCTGGTGGCGCACTCGGCAACGCTGGACAGCCGGTTGCCGTTCTTGCACTTTTTTGATGGTTTCCGCACCTCACACGAGTTGATGAAGGTGGACCTGCTGCCTGACGAGATCATCCGCAAGATGGTCAACATGGACGCCGTTGCCGCCCACCGGGCGCGCGCGCTGTCGCCCGACCATCCGACGATGAAGGGAACCGCCCAGAACCCCGACGTCTTTTTCCAAGCGCGCGAGAGCGCCAATGCGTACTACGACAAGTGCCCCGGCATTGTTCAGGCAGCGATGGACAAGTTGGGCGAGTTGACCGGGCGTAAGTACCAATTGTTCGACTACGTGGGTGCCAAGGACGCCGAGCGTGTGATCGTGATGATGGGCTCGGGCGCCGAGGCTGCCGAGGAGGCGGTGACCCACATGAACAAGAACGGTGAGAAGGTCGGCCTGGTGAAGGTCCGCCTGTATCGCCCGTTCTCGGTGAAGGATTTTGTCGCGGCGTTGCCCTCCACCGTCAAGACGATCACTGTTTTGGATCGTACGAAGGAGTCGGGGGCGTTGGGCGATCCGCTCTACTTGGACGTGATCGGCGCCTTGAACGAAGCCATCGCCGCTGGGACAGCCCCGGTGAAGACGATGCCGCGCGTATTGGGCGGCCGTTATGGCTTGTCGTCTAAGGAATTTCGGCCAGGCATGGTGAAGGCCGTCTACGACGATATGAAGGCCGCAAAGCCGAAGAACCACTTCGTGGTCGGCATCATCGACGACGTTTCGGGCAATTATCTGCCCGAGGACACGCATTTCGACGCCGAAAGCCCCAAGGCATTCCGCGGCCTGTTCTACGGGTTGGGCTCGGACGGCACCGTCGGTGCCAACAAGAACAGTATCAAGATCATCGGCGAAGAGACCCAGAACTACTGTCAGGGTTACTTCGTGTACGACTCCAAGAAGGCCGGCACCATCACGGTGTCACATCTACGTTTCGGTCCGGAGCCGATCCGTTCGACGTACCTCGTGAATCGCGCCAACTTTGTGGCCTGCCACCAGTGGTCGTTCATGGAGAAGTACGAGATGCTAGAGGCGGCCACGCCCGGCGCCACCTTCCTCGTGAATAGCCCGTTCGGCACCGACCGTGTGTGGGACGAGATGCCTCAAGAGGTGCAGGCCGCGATCATCGCGAAGAAGCTGAAGCTATTCGTCATTGATGCTCCTGCGGTCGCGCAAAAAACCGGCATGGGCAGCCGTCTTAACACCATCATGCAGACCTGCTTCTTTGCGATTTCCAACATCCTGCCGAAGGATGAGGCGATTGCGAAGATCAAGGCTGCGGCCAAGAAGACCTACGGTGCCCGCGGCGACGAAGTGGTTAAGAAGAACTGGGACGCCATTGACCAAACGCTTGCGCACCTGCACGAGGTCAAATACCCGGGCACTGTGACCAGCAAGTTCCGCCGGCCGCCCGCCGTGGCCAAGGAAGCTCCAGAGTTTGTGCAAAAGGTCACCGCCGAGATCATCGCGGGCCGCGGCGACAAGCTGCCGGTCTCCGTGTTCCCGGTGGATGGCACCTTCCCGTTGTCGACCACGGCGTGGGAGAAGCGCAACATCGCGCTTGAGATTCCCGTGTGGGATCCCGAGTGTTGTATTCAATGCGGCAAATGTTCGCTCGTTTGCCCGCATGCGGCGATTCGGCAGAAGGTCTTCGAACCCAAGTTCATGAAGGACGCGCCGGCCACATTTAAGGCAGTGCCCTACAAGGGCAAAGAATACGATGGCTGGAACTATTCGTTGCAGACCGCACCCGAAGATTGCACCGGATGCGCATTGTGCGTGGAGATTTGCCCGGCGAAGAACAAGACCGAGGCCAAGTACAAGGCCATCAACATGAAAGCGCAATTGCCGCTGCGTGAGGAAGAACGGAAGAATTACAGCTTCTTCCTCAATCTCCCCGAAGCGGATCGGCGCGCCGTGAAGGTGGACACCATCAAGGGCTCGCAATTCCTGCAGCCGTTGTTTGAGTACTCGGGCGCCTGCGCGGGTTGCGGCGAAACGCCCTACATCAAGTTGTTGAGCCAGTTGTTTGGCGACCGGTCGCTCATCGCCAATGCCACGGGTTGCTCGTCGATCTATGGTGGCAATCTGCCGACCACGCCGTATGCGGCCAACAAAGAAGGGCGCGGCATTGCCTGGGCTAACAGCTTGTTCGAAGACAATGCGGAATTCGGTATGGGTTACCGCTTGACGATGGACAAGTTCATGGAGCTCGGCAAGGAGCTCGTGAAGAAGCTGGAAGCACAGCTTGGCAGCGAGTTGGTGACCGGTCTTCTCAACGCCGCGCAGAAATCTGAGGCCGATATTGCCGAGCAGCGTGAGCGCGTGGCGGCGCTCAAGGACAAGCTCGCCCGGATGGAAGGTCCGGAGGTCGCGCTGTTGAAGCCGATTGTCGACTATTTGGTAAAGAAGTCGGTGTGGATCGTGGGCGGCGACGGTTGGGCCTATGACATCGGCTACGGCGGCTTGGACCACGTGCTGGCGTCGGGTCGCAACGTCAACGTGTTGGTGTTGGATACCGAGGTCTACTCGAACACCGGCGGTCAGATGTCCAAGTCGACGCCGAAGGGTGCGGTGGCCAAGTTCGCGGCCGCTGGCAAGCCTCTCGCCAAGAAGGATTTGGCGATGATGGCGATGACCTACGGTAGCGTCTATGTGGCGCGCGTGGCGATGGGGGCCAACGACGTGCACACCATCAAGGCGTTCCTTGAGGCTGAAGCCTATGAGGGGCCGTCGCTGATTGTGGCCTATAGCCATTGCATTGCGCACGGCATCAACATGGTGAAGGGCTTCGAGCAACAGAAGGCGGCCGTGAACAGCGGTCACTGGCCGTTGTTCCGTTACAACCCAGCGCTGTCGGGGACGGAGGCGCCGATGAAGCTGGACAGCAAGCCGCCGAAGCAGCCGTTGTCCGAGTACATCTACAACGAGACGCGCTACAAGATGCTCACCAAGAGCGATCCGGCGCGCGCCAGTGCGTTGTTGGCCCAGGCGCAGAGCGAGGTGGAGGCGCGGTGGCAGGTGTATGAGCAGCTGCAAACCGTCAACTTCACCGGCAAGTCCAAGAACTAGTTCTGGTTTATTACAGGGCCCGGGTGAGACAGAAATCTCCCCCGGGCCCCTACCCACCGTATTGAACAATTATTATTGAGGGTGTCATGGATCTTACAACGACCTACATGGGTTTGAAGCTGAAGAATCCGCTCGTGCCGTCCTCGTCGCCACTGATGGGCAAGCTTGACTCGGTGCGCGCGATGGAAGACGCCGGTGCCTCTGCGGTGGTCCTGCACTCGCTGTTCGAGGAGCAGATCCGCCACGAGGCACACGAGCTTGACCACTACCTCACCCGCGACGCCGAGAGCTTTCAGGAAGCGATGAGTTACTTCCCGGCGTTGGGCGAGTATAAGCTCGGCCCCGAAGAGTATCTGGAGCACATCCGCAAGGTGAAGACTGCCGTCGAGATCCCGGTTATTGCGTCGCTCAACGGGGTCACCACCGGTGGTTGGACCGACTACGCTAAGAAGATGGAGACGGCCGGCGCCGATGCCCTGGAGCTAAACGTCTACCTCGTGGCCACCGATCCGAAAGAGACCGGCGCCCATGTCGAAGAGCGTTACCTGGCCATTCTCAAAGAGGTGAAGAAGAGCGTGAAGATCCCGGTGGCAATGAAGATCGGGCCGTTCTTCAGCTCCATTCCGAACATGGCCGTCCGTTTTGCCGAGGCCGGTGCTGCGGGGCTCGTGTTGTTTAACCGCTTCTATCAACCCGATATCAACCTTGAGAGCCGCGAAGTGACGCCCAACGTGGTGCTGTCCAGCTCCAGCTCATCGCGCTTACCGATGCGGTGGATTGCTATCTTGCACGGCAAGGTGAAGGCGTCGTTGGCAGCGTCCAGCGGCATCCACACCCACGAAGACGCGATAAAAATGCTAATGGTCGGGGCGGACGTCACGATGATGACGTCGGCGCTGATGAAGCATGGCGTTTGGCACTTGGCGTCTGTGCGTGAAGCGATGACCCAGTGGTTGGAACAACATGAGTTCCAATCGGTGACGCAACTGAAGGGTTCGCTCAGCCAGAAATCGTGCGCCGAGCCAGCCGCGTTCGAGCGTGCCAACTACATGAAGGCGCTCGCGAGCCTCGGCTAGGCTGACCGCGCCTGCGCATGAAGCTCGGCCTTAGGCCCCAAGAGCTGCGTGGCCTGCTCTCGCCCCTGATCTCTTAACCAATGTAAGAAGCTGCGCCGCGTGGACAACGCGTTGTTGCGTTTCAGCTCCGGCTCGATGGCATCCACGCCAATTCGGTGCAACCGTAGGTTATGCACCTTGCGCGCCATCGGACTCGCAAAGCCCAAGGTGGGTTTGCCGTGGGTTTTGAGCTCCTCAATGAACTCCAGCTCGCGCAAGAGCGGCGCATTGAACATCATCCGGCTCATGCGTCCGATGATTTGGCTGGAGGTCTTGGGGACGTTTTCCTGTTCGTTAGGATTGAGTTGCACCACCACCAGGTCGTCGGCCTCAATCTGGTCCAACAAGGCCACGACCGGAGGGTTGGCGGAGTAACCACCGTCCCAATAGTGCTCACCGTCCACCACCACCGCATGCTGCAGCTGCGGCAGGCAAGCTGACGCGAGCACCATCTCCACCGTTAACTCGTGCTCGCGAAAGATGTGCGGCTGTCCGGTTCTTAGGTGCGTGGCCGCGATGAACAGCTTGATCGGCGGGTGCTTGCGGAGCGCCGGAAAGTCCACCAGGCTCTCCAAGAGGGTGCGCAGCGGGTTCAACTGCCAGGGATTCAGCTGGTAGGGGGACAAAAAGCGCGTCACCACGTCCAACGAAATCGCCGCCGCTGTGGTGCCCAACGGGTTGGCGAGGCCGCCGCGCGCGATGGTTTCCCAGAGCTTGGCCAGGTGGCGGCGCGCCCCTTCAGGGCCGCCGTCCAGGAGTCCTTGCGCCATCACCACGGCGTTTACTGCGCCAGCGCTGGCGCCTGACGCCGCTTCGATCGGGTGTCGCGCATCCGCCAAGAGGCCATCCAAGACCCCCCAGGTGTAGGCGCCGTGCGAGCCTCCCCCTTGCAGAGCCAACGCCACGGGCCCGGCATCCACCAGCCGCCCGACTGCCTCGGCCCCGGTACCAGTACTCCCCCGGTGTGTCTCTGACGTCATGTGCCTTCCTTTCGACTTCCTCATACAGCATTGGTGTTGCAATGCAATATAAGTCTCGCATCCTGGAGCGCAATGAC
>JAKLEG010000810.1 GCA_022703175.1 Myxococcota bacterium
TCCGGTGCCGAGTCGCTGTCAAATCCTTGGGCGGCGCTTGCGGTCCTGGGCATCGCGCTGGTGCTAGAGGCGGCCTCACTCGCCGGCGCGCTCAAGGAAAGCCAGCCCTTCCGCAAGCAGCAATCGTTGTGGCGCTGGTTTCGCTCCAGTCGTCAAAGCGAACTCCTGGTGGTGGTCGGCGAGGACCTGGCCGCACTCGCTGGCCTTGCGCTCGCCTTCGTCGCGGTCGCACTTACCATGATCACGGGTATGCCTGTGTTTGATGCGCTGGGCAGCATTGGCATTGGCATCCTGCTCGTTGCTGTTGCCATTGCGGTGGGCTTAGAAGTGAAAAGCCTGCTCATCGGCGAGAGCGCCGACCCCGCAACCGAACAACAAATCCGTGAGGTCTTACTCGCACAACCTGGCGTGGCCGAGTTGCTGCACCTCATCACCCTACAATTGGGCAACGACGTAATGGTCGCGGTGAAAGCACGCATGCGGCCGCAACCCTCTGACACGGCCCTTATCGACGCCATCAATGCGGCCGAAAGAGCCCTGCGCGCAGCCGTCCCCACAGTGCGTTTCTGTTTCTTCGAGCCGGACATCTTTGCCTAGGCTTCGCTACCCCGCTCCCGCGCTAAGGCCTTATCGCCAATAGAGTCGGCCCCCCTCCACGCGCAGGGTCTGATCAAACGACGGTACGCGTTCCCACGCAAAACCTGCCAAAAGAGCCCGAGGCATCAACGGTTTGCCTTCCGGATTCAGACCCGCTCCCTGGGCCAACACCCCACACAACTCGGCAGCGGTGTACTGCGCGCGCAGTGCCCGGACCCCAATTGCGCCGTGGAGCTTTGCAAGCTTGTCCCCGCGCTCCTCCAAGAGGAGCAAATGGTGCCTGTAGGTCGGCGTGGGCAGCGCAAGGAGACGTTGCAAGATCACCTGTGTGGCGGTGCTCGGCGCGATGTCACGTCCGCGCACCACCCGCGTCACGCCGATACGGCCGTCATCCACAACGACGGCGAAGTTATAGGCAAACGCCCCGTCCCGACGCCGCACCACCGGGTCTCCCAATGCGGTGCTCGGATTTTGCGACAATGATTGGCCGCTCTCGTCCTGCGCTGAGATCTCACCCTCATCAAGACGTACGCGCAGCACGCCGGGCGCCGCGAAGTTGGTCGGAGTAACCACGTTGGGGCGGCATAGATTGGGATAGGCGTAGCCACCATCGGCCCCGGGCAGGCCGTGTGCCTTGATTTGCGCCCGCGAGCAGTTACATCGATACACGCGCCCCGCATGCACCAACTGCAGCAGCGCCGCTTGGTGACCGACGGCGTGGCGACTCTGCTGTTCGAGGAGATCCCAATCAAGGCCAAACCAACGCAGATCTTCCAACATCTGGGTCGCAAAAACAGGTTGGCAGCGCTCCGGGTCCAAATCCTCAAGCCGCAGCACGAAACGCGCTCCACGCGAGCGGGCGTCCAACCAGGCCAACAATCCAGCAAGCAACGTCCCCGGATGGGCGGAGCCGGTGGTGGACGGCGCAAAACGACAAACCTCTGGCATGACCGCCACTCCTATGACGCGCCTTGTACCCCACGGGCATCAAGGGTGAAACGCCTATCGGCTAGCTGCCAAGCGGCCCCTCATCGGTCGACATCCCATGCCGGGTCGTCTAAAGAGAACGCCGATGCAACCTCCCCCAGATGTTCCCGGACACCCCACCCCCCTGGAGACATGGCTTGGCCAACACCGCACGAGCCTTTCGGGCGCCGGTGTTTGGACCTTAGGCCGCGAGCCCAACACACTCCCCCCTGATCAGTTCGCAGTTCGACCGTTGCGGGTGCTGGT
>JAKLEG010000811.1 GCA_022703175.1 Myxococcota bacterium
GAGGTCCACGCGGGGCACTGCCTCGGCTTGGCCATTTCGACCATGGCCCGCAAGAATCGTCACCGTCTGAATCATCCCAGGCTCCCTCCAGTCGCACCGACTGGCCGTGCACATGAAGCAGGTTTCGGGCCAACTCACCTGAAGCCCATGAGCGAGGGGCCGCAACCCTCCCACACACAAAGCATGGTTGTATTTCTACGATATTTAGTGCTATTTCTGTGCTTGGTAGTTTTTCTGCCATATATAGGTGATACGATGGGGAGCCAGCGTTTTGCACTGAATCTTTGGCGTGCGGTGGCCCTACACCCAGACGCACAAACGCTGTGCGTCGCCGTTTGGCCGCACCTGCTGGAGGTGTGGCCTGTGCGCCAGGCTGCACTCTGGCATATCGATCCGGAGCTACCGGCATTGGAGCTCACAGCCCACGTGCACCAAGGCGCTGCAGCACCGTTAGGAGTGGCGCGCCCGCTCACAAACGACCTGTTGCAACGTTTTCGCGACTATTGCCAAGCAGGGCTTACGCAGCGCGGCCCACTGTCGGCGTTTACGAACACTCCGGTGGCCCCATTGCTCCCCGAGCTGCGCGCAGGCTACGCAGCGATTCCTCTTGGGATCGATCCCGCCGACCCCTTTGGCGTGTTGCTCCTGGCGGGTCTGCCGGCACGCCTGGACGACGCCCAACTGGCGCTCTTGGCGATGATGCGGCAGCCTTTCACCACGGCCCTTGGCAACCATGTGCGCACCTTGCGACTCAGCCGCGTAGCCGAGGCCTTTCGCGCCGACAAACAGGCGCTGTTGTCGCGCTTGGATCGCCAGGACATCAGCGACTCGGTGATTGGCGGCGAAACTGGCTTACGTGACGTGGTGGAGCAGGTTCGACAGGTGGCCCCCACCAACGCCCCGGTGTTGATCTTCGGCGAAACCGGCGCGGGCAAAGAGGTGGTCGCACGTCAAATCCATAGCATGTCAGTCCGCGCAACCGGGCCGATGGTCCGCGTCAACTGCGGCGCGATTCCACCCGAGCTGGTCGACTCCGAGCTGTTTGGCCATGAACGGGGCAGCTTCACCGGCGCCGTCAGCACCCGCAAAGGTTGGTTCGAGCGAGCCGATGGCGGCACGCTATTCCTAGATGAGATCGGCGAGCTACCGCTGGCCGCCCAGGTGCGCGTGTTGCGAGTGCTGCAAGATGGTGTGTTTGAACGCGTAGGCGGCGAGCGGCCGCTACACGTAGATGTGCGCATCGTGGCGGCCACCCACCGTAACCTGGAGGCCATGGTACGCGCCGGGAGCTTTCGTCACGACCTTTGGTACCGCATTGGCGTCTTTCCTATACGCCTGCCCCCCCTGCGTGAGCGTCGCGAGGATATTCCGGCGCTGGCAGCGCACTTTGCGAGGCGCGCCACCAAGCGGCTGGGCGGCCTACCGCTAGGCCTTCAGGCAGCCGACATCGCCCGGTTGGTCTCTTACGACTGGCCTGGAAATGTTCGGGAATTGGCAGCCGTTATCGAGCGTGCCGCGATCTTGGGAAATGGTCGGTGCCTGGAGATTGCGCAAGCCCTGGGCATCGCTACGCCGTCACCCGCCGTACCCCCCCCCCAACGTGCGGCCGCCGTGCCTACGACCTTCGATGACCACAGTCGGCAATGCCTCGAAGCGGCCCTGACCCAAAGCCACGGCCGTATCGAGGGCCCGTTTGGTGCAGCCCAGGCGTTGCGCGTCAATCCCAACACGCTGCGCGCGCGCATGCGCAGGTTGGGCGTCGACTGGCGAGCATTTCGCAAGAAGATCTCTGCCTAGAAGCCGCCGTCTGTGTCTACCCA
>JAKLEG010000812.1 GCA_022703175.1 Myxococcota bacterium
TGCGAAGTGATGGATAAGCTGGTCGTGTATTTCATCCGCAAGGATCAAACGGTGGCGGTGCAGCAAGGGTTTGGATTCAAGTTCGGCTTTGGAACCGACTATGAATCCGCCGACAAGGCCTCGTTGCCGAAGGGCGAGTGCCGCATCCCCACGACCTGCACTCTGGAGGAGCTTGGTGGGATTCTGAAGGTGAGTCGCGAACGGGGCTACCTGGTTCTCAACGGGGCAGAACTTGCTCGTGATCACAACAGGCCGTCCGGCACGGCCGCCCCAGACCCGGCCGTTGTGGCGGTGATCAAGTCAGCCGGCAAGGCAGTGCCTGGCGCTGGGGGCGGCGGTGCCAGTCAGCAGACCAAGTGGCCGGCCAACGCGGGCACAATCCTTGATGAGGCGGCCACGCGCGGCGCCTATTTTGTGACGGCACTGGAGATGTTGAGCATTGCCGCGGGAGAAGCCGTTCGAGGCAGACGGGGTCTGCGGAGTGTCCGCAGACAGTTGTCTTTTGCATACGTAGACATGGTTTCCGATGTGGTCGACAGCCCAACCACGACGAAGGCGCTCAAGGACGATTGGGGCAAGACCTTGCGTTTTCTGGGCCTGCCTCCTGGCACAAAGCTGGCAGACATCCACAAGCTCGCGTGGGCAATAGCTGTCGAAACCTTCATGATGGAGGGGATGTCACCGAGCCGACGCCTTGCGAAAGTATTCGAGGGCTATACGCCTGACGCCGGGCCACCTGCGGTTGTGCTCGACGATGAGATTAGAGGCGTCATCAGACGTACTCTTGCAACCGACGAGGAGATCGCGACAATGGACGTGAGCGCCCTCCAGGCCCAACCGTGAGCGCAAATCCAGGGCTCCCGGTGCCACACATCGTTCTGTTCTTTATCGGGGGCTCGGGCACCGGATGCGGCCTTGTTGTCGCAACACGCGGGCAAGTGCTCGGAGAGACCCCCGGTGCAGCGCGCCGACTCGCTCGGCCAGAGCCTCCTCGGGATGGATCTGTCGGTAGGAGATGAACCCGAAGGCCGACCAGAGCTTGTTCAAGAGCAGCACGGGGCCACCGTATTCCGGCAGCCGGAATCGCCGGCAGACGTCGGGGTGACGATTGCAAATGAGGTGCACGAGCTCGTGCCTGAGGGTGCTTTCGACCTCGTCGCCATCGTGGTCGGCGCGGCATTGCTGCGCCCAACTCCGACAAACGTAGATGTGGCGGTCGTCGTCGACGTAGGCAACGGCCCACCAGCTCGGGAAGCCCGACAGAACCAGCTTGGCGCGAAGCACGGCTCCCTTGATGCCAAACGGATGAAGTGAGCGTCGGGCGGCGCGGAGCCGTGCCCGACACCATCGGTGCAGTGTCATCAAAACCTCGCGGTGGAAAGGGAGTGGGTTGGTTTCGGGATAAGGGCTTGGGCGTCGATGACCGGCGCCCAAACCCCTAACCCGAGGAGACGAACATGATGTACGAGCTCATCGACAGCCTGACGTTTCCGTTTCGCTGGTGCGCGGCCATGGTGATGTCGTTTGTCGCGGCCGAGTATCTCGACCGTATCGACGAAGAGACGCCGCTTATCGCGCGCCGCATGGTTGAGGCCGCACTCGACGACGTCGGCATGAACGCGACGTGCCAGCAGTTCTTGGACGCGCTCGGCGCCGGGATCGACGGGCTCGTTGGTGCGCACCCGGCCGAGCACCGGTTATTGGTCGCGTATGCCGCCATCGCAGGGCTCAAGGCCCGTGATGCATTGTGGCGGTATGAGGTAGACGTGGCATTGCAGCGGCGCTGCGGTATTTGACGAAAGACGATGAGGATTA
>JAKLEG010000813.1 GCA_022703175.1 Myxococcota bacterium
CGTTTGGTGCGATAGCGGCGCTCCGTGCGGCTGTGTCCTTGAAACTCATTCTCCATTTTTCCAAACTTGGCCCGGCCGCAGATTAGACACGGATTTGGGCAACACGCCCACAACAGTCGACAGCCGCCCTGCTTCGACCCCACGGCCAATGGTGGTGATCCGGCCGTGAGTGCCTGGCGCTATCCGAGCTGGCCGGCGCCTGTTGAGACCCTTGTTGCCTCTTATGTCGTCTCGTCGGCTGTCGACCTCCAAGATACTAACTACTCAATTTCATTGACGTTCCTGTTGACGCAGGCATCGCGCACCCGTTTCGCCGCGCCGATTGCCTTCGGGGCTGGAAGTGGTCTTACTCCTGCGGCGCCGGGTAACCTCGGCAACCTCCTGCCAGCGAGTTCCGCCGACATAGATAATGAGCCGTGGGGATTGTACCTTCTCCAAGGCGCCTACGATGCCTTTGCAGGGTTGGAGCTGCCCCCTGGGATCTTCCTCGCCGGCAGCTTCGATGCCCAATGGCGTCAGGTGCCATGTGGTCGAGACCCAGTGCCGCTCGTCACCTGGAGTACCGGCGTGGTGGTGAACGCGCTATTGGGTACCTGCGTCGATGAGGCGAAGCGCACGACCATGTCTCGGCTCTCGAACAGCGGTTCGGGATCGGCCGTGCTGAGCTTTACGCTGGATTCTAGCAAGAGCCGGGCGCCGAGCGGACTGCAGAGTGTCACGCTCGTAGCAACCAGCACGGCGACGAGCGCCGAGGCCGTATTGGATGTGCAGCCTTCGAGCTCTATGACAGAGACAGCATTTTACAGTTGGGACGTTATCGCCAAGAGCGTGCATGTGCCTGCGATCCCAGTGCGGGTGGGTAGCGCGCCATCGGAAGTGCCGGTGGCCCTGCATCTAAGCCGCTTGGTCGCCATGACCTTAGGCAATAACGGCAGCAACGCCGCGGAGGCTATGCTGGTACACCATCCCTCCGAGTCGGCCTCTGGCATGCATGACTCGGTGGTGTTGAATCAAGAGTTGGCGAGTGTTTGGTCGTTGAACACCCGGAATATGCGAGGTCTGGTGTTCGACGCTGGCACTGTGGGGCCGTTCACAGCGGCCACGGCGGGCCGCTTCACCCTGTCCGACAGCGTCGCTGCCGTAGACGCAGCGTACGCGCAAAAAACCGCAGCATTGGCCATGAGCGGTGCTACACAATCGTCCGAGGCGCGTCTTAGCGCGCTCGAAATCTCTCTTAGCTATCTGTTGGCAACGGGGTACGACTCGGTTTTGGGCGCCGACCTGGCAGATTTGAGGGACCTGGACCTATTGAATACCACGCTTCATGCCGGTGCCACCTCGACCTCGGCCAGCGAGGCGACCGCCTTGAAAGCGATCGATTTGGGCGCGACCATGGACACGAACATTGACCTATTTGGGAATCTCATCTGTGCCCATATCGATGCCACAATCGGTGGGGTCAGTGCTGGTGCGGTGCTGACATTGCACAGCAGTTATGCCGGACCTTCGGTGCGACTGTACAACACGGTGGTGAATCGCGAAGAAAGTTGCGGGAGTTGGGTGAACCATCCGGGCATCACCAGCTTCGGTTTCCAGTGCCTCGTCTCTGGGGGTACCACGCTTCGGCGGTTGGAGGCGCGTGGCAATACTCTGTGCGCGGGTGGTAAAGGGGACATGCGGATCGCGGTCAATGCGGTGGGGGTGGCTGTCGATCTCACCGACAACGTCATCGGTGGTGCTGGGTGCGGTAGTGTCATCGGCCTTGGTACCAATATCGTTGGGCTGGCGCTTACGACAAAC
>JAKLEG010000814.1 GCA_022703175.1 Myxococcota bacterium
TCTTGTCGCGCTCAATGTCGGCCATGCTGTCTCCGCGACGCCCGATGGGCACTAGTAGTTGAAGTAGGAGCCACCGATGAACTCCCGCACGATGGAGGTTCGCGGCACGTCGTCCGGGAAAATCGGCACAAACAACTGCAGGAATTTGCGTAGTTGGTGCGCAACGACTGCGGACGGATGATCTCGGGGAACCTCAAGCAGATAGCGGTCGGCCAACACTTTGAGCACGGCCGGTTCATACACCAGCGTACTGTTGAACATCACGTCGCACTGTTCTTGGAAGGGGAAGATGTTGCGGCGTTCACCATTCCTGACGGAGGGCCAGGTCGCGATGGTCTGCGCGGCCGAATAGCCGCGGTAGCGGCGATCGCGAACGATCCGGCGGATCAGACGCGAGTCGGAGGTGGGCACGCGGTTGGCGTGGTCGATGACGAGCTGGGTCAACGCCGAGACAAACACACGGAATTTCAACTCCATCGGCACCGATTCTGTGAGCCGTGGGTTCAGGCCGTGGATTCCTTCGATGACCAGCACTTGGTCGTCGGCGAGCTGCATCGGGATCCACTTATCGCGCGGCACCCGTTGGCCTTTGGTAAATTCGTACTTCGGCGTTTCGACCTTCTCGCCTTTGAGGAGTGCCTGGAGATGCTCATTGAAGAGCGCCAGATCGATCGCTTCGATGGCTTCGAGGTCGTAGGTGCCGTCGGGGTGCTTCGGGGTCATGTCCCGATTGACGTAGTAATTGTCGAGCGACAACGTCACCGGCCGGATGCCGTTGACGCGGAGCTGGGTGCCCAGACGCATCGAGAAGGTGGTCTTCCCTGACGAGGAGGGTCCGGCAATTGCGACGAGCCGCACTTTGGGGCGCCTCTCGGCAATCATATCGGCGATGCGAGCGATCTTCTTTTCGTGGAAGCCTTCGGCAATATTGATGATCTCGCCAACGCCGCCTGACAGGCACAGCTCGTTCAGCTCGCCCACCGTGTTCACACCCAAAATTTCATTCCAATGGCGGGTCTCGCGGTAGGTCTCGAACAGCTTGATCGCTTGCAGACCTTCGTCACGCCAAACGGCGGATCGTCGCTCAGAGAAGTGCAGGATGAAACCGGGTTCATTCGGCAATAAGGCATAGTCGTCGATAGCGCTCGTTGAGAGTGCCACCGGGCCATGTTCAAGATCACAGAAGTTTCCAATCGTGACCACGTGTGCCGTGGACGTTGGCCAGACGCGCAAGAGCTTCACTTTGTCGTGGTGGCCGGCGTTGCCCAACAACTCGGCCGCCTCTTCGAGTGACAAGGTGTGGCGCTCAAAGGGCAGGTCCGTGTCACGCAGCTCATCCATCCGCTTGAGCAGCGCCACCAAATCCACGGTGCTTGCGTCATTGCCCATCACGCGGAAGTGATAGCCGTTGCCCATCGATTGGCCGATCTCTAGCCGACGGCTTGGGTAAAGGTCGGTAAATGCCGCCATCAAGAGATAGGTGGCACAGCGGCGGTGGATGGTGGCCCCTTCCGGGTCCGCCACCGTCACCGGTTGGACCGTGGCACGTGCGTAGAGCTTGGAATCCAGGCTCACGAGACGGTTATTGACGATAGCTCCTAGGTAGGGGCGTTTGTCTGCGTCCACGCGGGACGGCAACAGCTCTACGATACGGGTGCCAGGCTTGCAGTGCGTTTTCTTGCCGAGCAACGTGATTTCAGCAAGTCCGTCAGTCTCTTTGCCCATCCGCTACACTCCCGCAAAGGTTCGTCAGTCATGGGTGCCTGCTATTCAGGCACAGACCTCAACGTATAGCC
>JAKLEG010000815.1 GCA_022703175.1 Myxococcota bacterium
TGTGGCCAAAACTAGGTGGGAACTGGGCCAAACGGAGCTGCCTTCGACTGTCGCCTCAAACCCTTCGGTGCGGGCCTGGAGGCAGCGCTCTCGACCTATCTCAGAATCGTTTTCCACCACAGTTACGACAAAACCAAGATCACGCAGGCTACGGGCACAGGCGGCGCCGACACGGCCAAAACCAACGACAGCGACGGGGATGCCGTGTGGCTCAACGACGCCAAGGTTCGCGATGGCCACGGCAAAAGCGCGAACCACGGATCGACCGATGTGCTCGGACTCAAACTCGCCTTTGCCCCGCGCGTTGGCGACATCGATGATGGGACAGTTCGGCTGGAGTCGTTTTACCTCGGTGATCCCACGCGTCGTCTGCTCGACGAACCGACACAACTTGGCGGCGCGCTCACCAAACTTGGTCATAGCAACGACCGACACCAAGCCACCGTCGTCGAGTACAAGCACACGTTTGCCGCGCCGTTCGGCCTCATCCAGTACCTTGCTGAACGCTGCTTCGATCTGCTCCATGCGAGTCTTGTGGAAATCGAGAGATTCCTTGCGATCGTCCAGACACGTACGGCCGTCATTTACTGCGAAGCCCAAACGGTCTAGCCACCACGTGATCGTCGCGCTCGACGAATACGGGGCACCCAGCAAATGCACATCGGCCGCGGCCACACCCATGCGAGTCATGGCTTGCAGCATGGGCACCTGACTCGACAATAAATGTTGCACACCGAACACGAGGAAATCGGCAAAGGGCGCATCAGAGACGCTTTGCTCGACAAAATCCACCGCCGGCAGATTCGTCGGCAACTTGCCGCTGCCCTTCATGATCTCGTCGACCAATTCGGGATGGAGTGAGTCCAAGAGCGCCAGATCTAGCACGAAGTCCGATTCCTCGTGCGCCATCACGAATGGATCGGCAGGCGCGGACGGTGCCCGCGCCAGGGCCTCAAGGAGCGCATTTGCATCACCTTGGCTGTCGAGGCGAAACGCTACTGTGTCGAATTGACCCGCAGTATTGATGTACTGGGCCAAGTGCTCCAAGAGCAATGCCCGCTGCGTCCACGTCCCAGGCTGAACGCGGCCGCTGCAGATGCGGTCAAAGAGATGCTGTGTCAACGGGTGGTCGTCTTCCGGACGCCCTGTCCCTGGATACCAATCGAGAGCGATTCCACCGAGACGAGACAAGAGTTCATACAGCGCCGCCGGGCGATCGCTTCCCAGCGACCAAAGGCCGCCGCCTCGAAGCGCCAACACCATGGTTGCGGAAGCTGCGGTCACGTCGTCGAACGCCCTGGGGGCATCGACACCCCTGGTTGCCTTGCTCTGCCCTAAGTCACAGCCATCGCGTTGCCAAGCAAGGGTGGCGACGGGCTTGGTGGCCGGGGCGACTGCCGGATGCGGAGACGATGGGTGAATAGCCCTGATTGTAGGAGTGTTTTTGCCGTGGAGAGGGTGATTGCGCACGATGGCATGAGTCCTAACAGACGGCGCTAACGAACGCCATACGCACAACCTCGGACACCGAACAACACCGTTCCCACCACATTTGTCGGAGACCGGTTGACCTGCCGACGTGTACCTTCCGTCCCGAATCGGAGCGCTCGCACAAATGCGTGAGAGCACCAATAGTCGGGTGGTCCAAAACGGCCAGGCTCCACCCGCCAGAACCGACGACTGGTCGTCCAGAGGAAATACTCAATGAACCGCCGCCCCCCCTTTACCCAGATCACCGTCCTTCTCGCCGCGGCACTTGCGAGCGGTGTGGCCTGCACGGTTGATAGCGAC
>JAKLEG010000816.1 GCA_022703175.1 Myxococcota bacterium
GTGGTTTCCACCGTTATGCGGTCGACGCCCATTGGCAAGTGCCGCACTTCGAGAAGATGTTGTACGACAACGCTCAGCTCGCGGTGACCTACCTGGAGGGTTACGAGCTATGCCGTGAGCCGCGCTACGCTGAGCTTGCGCAAGAGACGGTGGAGGCCACCATGGCGCTTCTGGGAGGGGGCGAGGGCGGGGGGTTCTACGCCGCGGCCGATGCTGACAGTTTGACACCGAACGGTGAGCTGCAGGAGGGCTACTATTTCACTTGGACCCCTGCGGAGGTGGCCGAGCATCTGAGCGCGGAAGAGGCGACATGGGTCGCGTTGCGCTACGGCATGGCTGTTCCGGGTGATGTCGAGGGCCGGAGCGTGTTGCATGTGCCGTGGGATCCTGACGCGACGACGCAAGCTTGGATTGAGCCGCATGGGTCTGCTCACGCCTTGTGGACGGCGGCCCGCGCCAAGTTGTTGGCGGCCCGTTCCCTGCGTCCGGCGCCGCGGTTGGATACCAAGATCTTGAGCTCTGCCAACGGTCTGATGCTCTCGGCGCTGGCCCGCGTGGGCCGCGCGTTTTCTCGCGCCGACTTTATCGCACGAGCCCAGCAGTTGGCCGCGCTGGTGGCGCGTGCGCACGCACAAGGCGGGCTTAGGCGTAGCCTCGTGGGGCCGGGCGCCGGTGCGTTTTTGGACGACTACGCGAGCGTGATAGGGGGGGTGCTGGACCTGTTTGTGGTCACGGCTGCGCCCCAGGCGCTGGCGCTTGCCGTGGCGCTGCAGCGCGAGCTGGATGAGCGATTCTGGGACCACGAGAACGGCGGCTACTTTCTGACGGCGAAGGACGCCGAGCGGCTGTTGTGGCGCGATAAGCCTGATCATGACGGCGCGGAGCCGGCAGGCAACTCGCAATGTGCACACAACCTGTGGCGGCTAGAGCTGCTTACCGGCGAGTCGCGCTACGGCGAGCGGTTGCGGCAGCTTGCGTCCACCTTTGCCGCGGTGCTGGCCGAGGGGTGGCGGATGCCGGCGTTGCATGCCGCGTTGGACGATGCCGATCACGCCGCGCGACTGATGGTGGTCGAGCGGCACCCAGGCGCGGGCGATGCGTTGTTGGCCGTTGCCGCCCAGACTTTTCGTCCCAGCCTGTTGGTGGTGCGGATCTCGGCGTCAGCGCAGGCGCCGCTTGCGCAGGGGTTGCCCGAGCTGCGCGGGCCTCAACCTGAGGCGGCTGCGGTCGCGCACTTGTGTGCCGGCGAGCGTTGTTATGCGCCAGTGACACAGCCGCTGGCCCTTGAAGAATTGCTTACGCACACGCAGGGGGTTGCGACCCCTCGTTGAACCTTGTACATGCGGCGCATCCAGGGGCCCTGACGGTTCTGAGGAGGCTAGCATGCGCCGTGTGGTGATTGCGTGGGGGATTGCATTCTTGGTTGCCGGTTGTGCCACGACCGGTCCGACGTTCGACATGTCCTCTGTAGACCGGGAGAAGGCGAGTCGGCAACACGTCGGTCGAGATTACGTTTTGGCGAGCTCGATGTATCTCGGGGATTTCTTCGGTGAAAAGGACCGCCTGTTTGCTGACGCCCGGCCGTTTGACATCATCGAGCTGTATCACGAAAGCGGTGAGAAGGTGGCGATGGGCCTACCGAGCGAGACGATCGTGCCGGCTGGGACCGCGGTGCGGGTGAAGGAGATCATCTATCCGCTCGACGCGCTGCAATCTACGTTCAAGTCGCAAGGCACGGAGCTGATGCCCAGCGCGCATCCCT
>JAKLEG010000817.1 GCA_022703175.1 Myxococcota bacterium
CACGGCGCTGGGGTTGCATGTTGCGGTCGGTGGGGCCGTCACTCGTCCCGAGGCTCGCGCCCTCAAGGCCGTCGCTAAGCTGCCGCTCACATCACTGTTGCTCGAAACCGACGCCCCTTCGATTGGCTTGGAAGGCATCGAGGCGGCGGCCACCGAACCGCAACACGTGGCCGACATCGCTCAGGTGGTCGCCAACGCGCGCAAGCTTCCGGTAGAGGAACTGGCAATGAGCACCACCGCCAATGCCGCAAAGCTCTTTGGCCTCAGCCTCGCGGCGCCGGTTTCTTCACAATAAACAGGTAGTTAAAGCCGCGCAGAAAGAAATTCTGTTCCTCGGCAGCCTTGTGGTAGTTGCCGAGCTTCAAGCTTTTATGGTGGCGTGTAACGGCGGCGATCTCCACGACCTCAAAACGCTGCTGTAAATACTCGAAGAGGCGAAATCCAACCGGCACAAAACCGTGTTTCTTCTGGAAGAAATCACAGACGTACAGCCCCAACACGCCCCCTGGCTTTAGCACCCGCCCTGCCTCGGCAAACGCTCGCTCCATCGCCGTAAAGTAGCTGGGGTCATACGCACTTAAGCGGCCAATACAATCGGGATGGTCGGAGTAGTCGATATGGTCACCGTAGGGCGGATCCATGAACACCAACGAAACGCTGGCATCCTTGAGCGGCAGCTTGCGAGCGTCGGCCTGTTGAATATCTGGCCGGTAGGGCGCCAAATCAAAGCCTTTGGCGATGCGTGCCGTGTCTTTGGCCACATCGAGAGTCGTGCCAGAACCGCAGAAGGGATCCACCACGAGATCACCCGGGGCCGTGTACCGTTGGATCAAATTCCAAATGATGTACGAGGGGGTCGCACCCACATAGCGCTGATCCCCTTGCATCTTTTCGCCATAGTGCTGCGACGGGTAGTCCCACAGCGTCGTGGTCTGCAATCGCAACGGTGGCTTGGCAAATGTCCGGGGCCCAGAACCTCGAACCTCGGGGCGTCGCTGGCCGTGAGCATTGTACGAACGTGGTCGCATCTTTCCTACCATTCACCGGAGAGCACAGCACCGGTACCCGTCGGCAACAGCTGTACACCCCAAGCGGCCTGAGATCCCGCAGTGATCGAAACCGTACCCTGATACCTGTCTGGCGGGGCGCCGTTCCACCACAGGACGACGCCGGTGACAATCCCCACCACCGCCACGCCACTACCGACAAGCGTTAAGAGATCCAAGCGCGCCACTTCTTTTTCGCGCCGCGACAACGCCGAATAGCGTTTACTCGTGCGGTAGCTTTCACTGTTGTAGTCACTGACGCGGTCGTTCAGGTCCTGCGCCTTCACACCTGCAAGATAGTAGGCAACTCCAGCCCCAAGCCCCGAGACCAAGCCCAACCCCAGGCTTCCGACAGCAATCGTCCGCACGGTGCTGGCGTCGGCTTCGTAGCGCTTGATGAACTCCACTGACGGCCGCATCTCCACCTGGATGGGGGTGGTCTCATGAGGGCGGACAGCCACATCGAGGCGTGTCACAATAAACTCTGCCTTCTCCACCGTCAGTTCATGCATGCCACCGGCGAGTTCAAACGGCGGCATCGGGCTGACTCCTACCACGCTGCCATCTACCTTCAGCGTAGCCCCTTCCTCAGAAACCTGTACGGCCAGCATTCCAGATTGGGCGCCTAGCAACTCGCGCACGAGGATTTGCGTAGCCGCCGTCACCTCCTCGAACAAACCGCTCTGCGTCCCGGT
>JAKLEG010000818.1 GCA_022703175.1 Myxococcota bacterium
CACCCGCGTGGCCGGCAAGTTCCAGGTGGGCGATGAGATTACGGTGGCGTTGTTCTCAAACCGCCTAGGCCAATTGCACAACTGGAGCGCGACTTTCACCAAGCTCCCGGATAGCTCGGATGCAAGTTTGAAGAACGCCGAAGGCTCGGCCGCCACCTTCGCGCAGAGCCCGCAAGTGGTGAACTGCCTGGAGCAAGACGCCACGGGCGCTTGCAGCAAACTCAACAACATCAGCTTCAAGCCAGACGCGGGTGGCACCTATGAGATCAAAGTGCGTGCGGACGTCCCGAACCTGGGTGAAGCCGCCACCTACACGGTCATCGCCGATGTGGAAGGCGATGCCCAAGGTGGCTGCGCCGCTGCCGGTTCGTCGGCGGGTGTGTTGGCCGCAGCCCTTGGCTTGTTGGTCTTCATCCGCCGCCGTAAGTAAGGCATGCTAGGCCGCGACGCGGCTTTCTAAGAATCAAGCCGGCCCCTCCTGGGAGAATCTTTCTCAGGAGGGGCTTTGGCGTCTTTATTGGAGTAGACTGTTGAAGCTTTTAGGGCGCCATCGCGGTGCCCTTCACAAGGGTGGTGCCACGTGCAACGACGGGTAAGCATAGCAACGTTGGCCGCGCTAACTTTAGGGAGCGTCGCCTGCTCGGACGTGCGACTCGAAGCCCCCATCGAAGACGTGCAACAAATCACCGTGGATAACGAGCTGACCATCACCGGCAACTTCTGCGCCTCCGCCGCCGGCAACGTCGAGTACCCCGTCAAGGTCATGTTCGTTGTCGATGGCTCCGGCTCGCAGCAGTTCACCGACCAGAATCGCCAGCGCGTGGTGGCCGTGGAAGAAACGATCAACGCGCTGATTGGCAAGGGCAACACCTACTTCAAGGTCTTAGTTTTTAACGCCTCGGTCAGCGCCACGCCCGCACCTCCGTCCAACGGCATGTGCGGCGGTGATGCCTTTACCCGCGACATTGGTGAGCTCACCAACGCGTTGAACAACCTGGCCGAAGCCGACACCCTTACCGACTACCAGGGCGCGTTGAGCCTGGCTTACCAGGAGCTCGAACGCGACATGATGTGCACCGCCCAGTGCGGTGTTCCAGGCGCCGACGTGGTGGGCTTGGCCTGCAACGACGCCTACCGCGCCTCCAACCGCTCCGGGCCGGCTGCCCTCGGGCGCACCAAGTACGTGGTGGTATTCATCTCCGACGGCATGCCCGATCCGCAGTGCACGATTGGCATCGGCAACGACCTCGACCCAATCACCGGTGGCCCCTACCTCATTTGTGAGAGCGCAAACTTCGTGAACTGCCTGTTGAACCGCGACGAATTGAACCAGTGCGGCCCTGACTTCGGCATTTGCGGCACCCCGCCCAACACCGCCTTCGGCTGTGCCTGGAATGGCCTGGCCCCCAACTGCTGCCCTCAGGATGGCAATTTGAACCTGTTTGGCGGCGCCGCGAGCGAGCTTGAAGGTGGCAACGACTACAACCAGCCCTACCAGATCTTGGAAAAGGTCAGCGCCATTATGGACCTGACCGAACGTTTCCAGGTGGGCGAGCTGCGGGTGCACGCGGGCTTGGTGTTCGACCCACTGGCCGACCCTACGGTTATCGCCATTTTCGGCGACGCGTCGCAGGCGGCGCCGTTAATGACGCAGGTGGCTGAGCTCGGTAACGGCGAATACATGGAGATCTACGGCGGTGACCAAATTGACTTTTTGACCATCAACTTTGAGGCGATCA
>JAKLEG010000819.1 GCA_022703175.1 Myxococcota bacterium
AAGCACCCGCATCGCCCTGGCGTTGCAATGCTTAGGCGAGATCGTGATCCCAAGCTTCAGCCGCGAGGATTTCCGCGCCCACAGAGGCTCGCCGGTGAGTGCCTTTGTCAGCCTCTACGACTCAGTCGCCGCCACCGCGGCCGCAGGCTACCGTGGCGCCAACGTGCCAACGCTGGTGTTCGTAGACCCCAAAGATAGCCTGGTGAGCCTCCGGGGTATCGCGCAACTCAAAGCCCGTCATCACTTAGACGCGTGGCGCATCGTGCCGGTCACAACCGTTGGCGGTTCACTCAACAAAACTTACCATCATCTAATCACACAACCCGAGTGCGTCAGTCCGACGCAATGGCAAGCCATCGAGATTGCGATCGCGTCGCACCTGGGGCTGCCGCCGTGCCTACCTGCCCCCACGAGCAAGGGTTGACATGCGCGTCGCTGACCATTACGAGTGCCGGGCATGGAGTGGGACTTTCTAGCCGTTTTGATGGTCTTCTTGGCCGGGTTCTTGTTTGTCTTCTTGACCCTGGCAGTGTTCAAGCTCATCCGGCCGCACAATCCGTATCCGGATAAAAACGCCACCTACGAGTGCGGTGAGCGACCTATCGGCGAAGCCTGGATTCAGTTCAATCCGCGATTCTATCTCATAGCGCTCATCTTCTTGGTGTTCGACGTCGAAATTGCCTTCGTGTTCCCAATTGCCACCGTGTTCAAACGGGCGATTGCCGATGGTAACGGCGGCGTTGCGTTCGCCGAGCTCTTCCTTTTTATGGCCGTGTTGCTGCTGGGCCTCATCTACGTTTGGGTCAAGGGCGACCTGTTGTGGGTCAAGCGCCTGTCCAAGCCACCAACTCCGTAACACCCTTCGCCTGCAGGTATATCCATGGACGCCACAGCGATTGCCGAACGGCTCAAGACCCACATTGGGGACGCGCTCACAAGTGTTGTGACCGACACGCCGGACCCGTACCTGGTGGTTGCACGCGAGCAATTGGTGAGCGCCTGCAAGTTCTTGCGAGATGAGCCGGGGCTTATGTTCGACTATCTCCCTTGCCTGACGGCGGTGGACCTCAACGACAAGATCCTGATGGTCTACCATCTGTGGAGCCTCACCCACCGACACGGCATCGTTGTCAAAGTGGAGCTCGACCCAAGCGACCTCGTGGTGCCGTCGCTCACCGCCTTGTGGCCAGCCGCCAATTGGCATGAACGTGAGCAGTACGACCTGTTGGGGGTGACTTTCTCAGAGCATCCGGATCTGCGCCGCATCATGTTGCCGGAAGATTGGGTGGGCCACCCGCTGCGCAAGAACTACGTCTACCCAACCTCCTATCATGGCATCAGCCACGACCGGCCGAGCCCGCACGAGCAGTTCAAGGCGTTGGACGCCAAGAATGCGCCGCCACCAGCCAAAGCCCCCCTCCCACCTGCCGAACCGCCGGTCGCGTAACGAGGAGCCGCTATGTCGAACGCCAATGCTAACACCGTCACGGTTGCGATGAACGCCGCCGAAGCGGTACGTGCGGCCAAGATCAACGACGGCAAGATGCTCATCAACATGGGGCCGCAGCACCCCTCTACGCACGGCGTCATCAACCTCTTGGTGCAAACCGACGGTGAGGTCATTGACCGCGCGATCCCAGAGGTGGGCTACCTACATCGCGGCATCGAAAAAATTGGCGAGCTCGTGCCCTACGCGGCGTTCATGTCGTACACCGACCG
>JAKLEG010000082.1 GCA_022703175.1 Myxococcota bacterium
ATCACAAACGGCCCTAGGCGCGCCACCGGCTCGCCCAGCGAACGTCCGGCACCGACGATAAGCTTAAGCCCCTGCTCGCCAGCTTTCAGGCGCACGGTGTCGCCATCTTCCAACACGGCCACCATCACAGAGCCAATGGGGATACCGACTTCCTTGCGATCCCCCCCCACCGCGCCGCGACCTTCATAGGCGTACACAAACGCGTTATGGCCGACGGGCAACGGCAGATCCATCGTGACCCCAGCAGGAATGCGCACATCCAGGAGCGTAGGATCCACGGCGATGCCGTTCACCGGTCCGGTGCTCCCGAACGCGCGTCCCGCAATCACCCGCACCAAGGTGCCATCCTCTCGCAGCACCTCTGGGATCTGCTCCGCCTCGATATCTTGATAGCGGGGCAAGCACATCTTGTCCGTTTGCGGCAGGTTCACCCACATCTGGAAGCCCCACACGAGCCCCGAGGTGGTCAGCGGCATCTCAGAGTGCACAATGCCTCGGCCTGCAGTCATCCACTGCACACTGCCTGGCTTCAATACACCATGGTTACCCAGATGATCTTTGTGCTCGAACTCGCCAGCCAACATGTAGGTGACCGTTTCGAAGCCGCGGTGCGGATGGTCGGGGAAGCCGCCAGCATAGTCGCGGCTATCGTCGGACTTGAACTCGTCCAGCATCAAAAACGGGTCCAGGTACTCAAGCTCGGCGCTCCCCAGACTCCGCTTCAAGCGCACGCCGGCACCATCGGTCATCGCGTACGCCGGCAGCAGCATGTGAACATCGCGATAGTCTGGCAACATTATCCACCTCGCCCTTCCCTCCCAACGCCCAAGCTAAGATGCGTGCCCCTACGCGATCCGCAAGTGCCCGCGGTCGCGCAAAGATCATGGTTGAAAGGAAAGGAACTGAAAAAGGGTTACATCGTCAGGAAAAACGGAGGCCAGAGCCCTGGTGCCACGACATTCGGGTCGCTCCTCTTTGGACATCGCAAGCGATGGCCGTCCTGGATTTGCACGCGGGCTCTAGCCGCCACTTAGGAATATACGCATTCCCCCGAGGCGTGCGCCACCTCTTTTTTCTGAAACCGTTGAAAAGCATATGCTGTCAAGCTTCGGAGCTGGTGGATTTCACTTGGCACTGTCGTCAGGACGCAAGGCTTTGAGCACCACGCTTGGTGCGTCGGTGATGATGCCGTGCACCCCTAGGGCGGCTATTTCCTGGGCTTGGGCCGCACTGTAGACCGTCCAGACCCACACGGCGATGCCAGGGGGAGCCTTTTCCATGGCCAACGACGCAAGCTCGGTGCTTACCGCCAGCACAGCGAGGGGCAACTCCAACATTTTCTCAAAGCCGGCCTCGTCTTCTACCAAACCTATTAGCGGTAGGGCTGGTTCCAGATCGTGCACAAGTTGCAGCGCGCGGGCATCAAAACACGCAATACCAATCCGCCCTTCGATGCCGCTGTCGCGCACGAGCGCCAGGGTCTTACGCACAAGCTGCTCGGGCTCGGGCGATTCCTTGAGTTCCACCATCAAACGCGCATCAGGGAGTTTCAACACCTCGTCCAACGTGGGGATACGCGCATCCTTGAAACGCTCACCAAAAGCCGGCAACTCGACCCCCAGCTCTTTGAGGCGCGTCGCCGTTGAATCTGCGGGTCTCGGGTTGCCAGCGCTCAGTTTCATTAACTCTGCCAGCGTCAGGTCAGCCACCTTGCCTGTGCCATTCGTCGTGCGCTCAAGCGTGTCGTCGTGGATCACCACCACCTCGCCGTCTTTCGACAGCGTCACATCCAGTTCCTGCCAATCGGCCCCGACCGCAATGCCGTGGGCAATCGATTCACGGGTGTTCTCCGGTGCCTCTAGGGAACCCCCGCGGTGCGCCAAAATCACTGGCCCAACCACTGCGGCAAAAGGCGTGGCCGGGCGCGTTTGTTTTTGCACGGCGCAGCCGACAATGCAGAACGAGAGAAACAACATTCCGGAGGAAAGGCAAAATTCCAATGACGTCATGGATAGTAAGAAACGCACGAAATGCCGCACCGAACAAGTACGACGAAGGCCCCGGGGGTCGCACGCTCGACAGCACGCAAACAGAGGGTCCGGCGAAGGTAAAGCGAACACAAATCCGACCTGTGGCAAACGGTGCGCTAGCGCACAAACTCGCCCCAACAAACGAGGCGACTATCGTCACGAACGGCACAAGACGACCTGTCGGCTAGCGCAAGCGCAACGTACACCCCCGTGGGCGGCGTGGCCTGACCAACCTCATCGCTGCCCCAACACACGACGTTGCGTTGCTGGTTGATCGCACAGGCATGGCGATCGCCCACCGCCACGGCCAAATAGCGCCCCGCTGGAGGGGAAACCAGGCCCGGCCAACCATCGCTCCAACAGAAGAGAGTTTGGTCCGACCGAAGACCACACGAAAAATACAAGCCTACGTTCACCGCTGAGAACTCTCCGGCAGGCGTGGTGACGTCCCCAGCATCGGTGGATCCCCAACATGCCAACGTGCCTTCAACGGAGATGGCGCACGCGTGGCTGTACCCCACGCCTACCGAGGTGAATTGACCTTCAGGGGGAGTGCTTTGACCCAACGTGTTGTCGCCCCAACACTCCAAATGATTGTCCGGACGAATCCCACAACCAAAGTCCGAGCCAATACCAAGGTTGGTAAACTCGCCCGCAGGCGCCTGCATCGGAGCAAACGTCGAGGCAAACCAACAAGCCACCGTCCCGTCGGTTCGCAGGGCGCAACCATCCCACAACACCGAGAAGTCAACCACGTTGGCATCAAATGGCGAAACGGCGTCACCGCCAAGCACCGAAACGCGATTGTTGCTCTTCAATGCGAGAGGCTGGTGCTGCAAGGTTGGCGGAAGCGCCACGAAACGCGCCGTCGGCGGCTCCAGTGGAATGTAGTTACCCCAACACGCGATTTGGCCATCGGTCTTGACGCCACAGCACGCTAGGTCGGAGCAAGCAAGAGTTGCAAAGCTCCCTGAGGGCGACGCCGGCGCGTAAGAGCCATCGAGATATCCCCAACACTCTACGGTCTTGTCTGTCTTCAGCCCACACGTGTGATACGTGCCTGCCGCAAGCGCGGTGAACGTCCCGGCGGGCGCATCTAGCTGGCCGTGGGCGTTGTTTCCCCAACACACAACCGCCCCTACCGTCGAAAGCGCACAGGCATGCAATGCGCCGACTGCCGTGGCTGTGTAACTGCCGCTCGGAGATGCGAGCTGCCCATAGGCGTCGTCTCCCCAACAGATAACCTTGTGGTCACCCGTGATCCCGCACGAATGGGAGACACCTGCCGAGGACTTGCTGCCGACGCTCACCGACAGGAACGTGCCCAACGGCGGCGTCGACTGGCCGCTGAGATCGTCACCCCAACACTCCAGATGGCCATCACCGGCCACGGCGCAGGCATGTGAGCTACCCACCGCCATCGCGACAAAGCTTCCGGCGGGCGCTGCCGCAAGGTCGAAATAGTCATCAGGACTGCCCCAACAATCGAGACTTCCCGTGGGCGTCAAACCACAGGTCACCTCATCGGTGCCGCTCAACGCCGTGAAGACTCCCGTTGACGCATTCCTTTGCCCAGCACCCCAACACGCCGCAGTGCGATCAGCCTTAAGAGCACAAACATGCGCTCTGGCGACGCTCACGCTTGGCATGGGGGTGGGCCCAACAGCAAAGATCGGCTCCGGCCCAGGAACAAGCCCTTGCAGGGTCAGGCTCGCATGCGCCGTGAACGATGGCGTACTGCACGACAACTCGTAAGTCTGCGTTTGCGTCAATGTCACGAGGGTCGCGGTTCCACTCCCGACAGCACCAATTCCACGGTTGACGACGCACGCCATTGGCCCCACCGGATCGCCGCGGAGTCCCCAACGCCACATGACTTCGGTGGGTTCATTTACGATCAACGCCGCCGGTGCGGCCGCCAAGCCCACGATCTCGAACTCTCCCGGTTGCATGACGGATATGTTGGTGGTCAGCGAGTCGCTGCCTTCGCTGTTAGCGCAATCGAGTGCAAACTCCGTGTCGGCGGTGAGCGTCACACTCGCGGACCCACCGTTGGCAAGTGTCCCGACGTCCGGCGCGATCGTACAGACCGCGTCAGGGCTCGGGAGATTGGCGTAGGTCCAAGTAAAGACGACGTCCGTGGAGACGCCGCTGACCACACGTGTCGGAGTTGCGGTGAACATGGCCAACGCCGGAGCCGCAGGCTCGATCGTGACCGTCACCCACCGCACCGCGGTGTCGCTGCCGGCACGGTTGGTGCAATCCAACGTAAACACCGTGTCGGCCGCGAGCATCAGCTCGTGGGCGCTGCCGTTTTGAAGCGCGCCGATCCCATGATCGAGAGTACACACCGGCTCGGGCGTAGGCGCGTTGGCGTAGCTCCACGCAAACGCGACGCTCGCCGCAATGCCTGCCACGACGCTCGCGGGCGTGGCCGTGAACGCCTGCAGAATGGGAGGCACAGCATCAGGGACCGCCGCGATGGTCGTGGTGGCGACATCGCTGCCTGCGCTGTTGGTGCAGGTGAGGGTGTACGTCGTGTCGGTCGAGATGGCCAACAACTGTTTGGCGCCACTCACGACTGGGCCGACCTCGTGGTCGATCGCGCAGCTCGGCTCAGGAGAAGGTGCGTTCAGGTAGGTCCACGAAAACCACACCTCGGTCGCCTCGTCGCGCACGGCGGCCATCGGCGCAGAGACGAAGCTAGCAAGCTGCGGTGCCGCGCTCGTAGAAGGGCTCGTACGACGTTGGCGGGTCGCTGACTCGCTCCCACACGCGGCAACGAACCCGACAACGCATCCCACCAACACGATCGGAAGACGCTGAAGACCTCGCATCACTGCAAGCCTCCGACAAAAAGACCACCGAGAATGACAAAAACGAGGGTGCGCACGCGAGCCGCCGAGCTAGTAACCGCCTACGACACGAAACTTCTTGTTGCCGTCTTTGTTGCCGCCGCCGACGATACTCACAGAGGCACTGGCGCCGATGCGCGTGGCACCGGCTTCAATCATCTTGCGTGCATCTTCGGTGGTGCGCACGCCGCCCGAGGCTTTGACGCCCATGTCGGGCCCGACCGTGGCGCGCATCAGCGCGATGTCTTCGGCCGTGGCACCGCCCGGGCCAAAACCAGTGGAGGTCTTCACGTACGCGGCCCCAGCCACCTTTGACAGGGCGCAGGCGATGACCTTTTGGTCGTGGTTCAACAAGCCGGTTTCCAAGATGACCTTCACCGGCTTGGGCGCCGAGGCCGTGACCACCGCGCAGATATCTTCTAGCACCAGCGCATAGTCGCCGTTCTTCAACGCGCCGACGTTGATCACCATGTCGATCTCGGCGGCACCTTGACGCACGGCCTCGCGCGCCTCGTACGACTTAGCATTTGGCGTGGAGGCGCCCAACGGGAAACCCACCACGGCGATCGCCTTGGCGCTGGCTCCTTCCAGTTGTTGGGCACAGTAGCGCACGTTCACTGGGTTAACACACACAGTGGCAAAACCGTACTTGCGGGCCTCATCGCACAGCTTCTTCAGCTCGTCGCGGCTGGCGTCGGCTTTGAGTAGGGTGTGGTCGATGAGCGGCGCCAAGTCGTTGGCAGGCGCTTCATGGCCCGGGCTCTGGCCCACGCGTGAGGCGCCCATGTTCACCATGCCGCGCACCGCTTCGCTCTTGTGGGTCGCGCAACCTCCGCAGCCACCGCACTCGCCCTTGCCCTTGTGGTCACAGGATTTGCCGGCCGGAGCTGCAGCCCCTTCACCGCGGCTCAACCGAGCCTGCACGCGTCGTGCAATTTCGTCCACCAATTGATCCAACTCAGATTCTGATGCCATGGCGGCCTTCTACCTCAGGAGGGTCGGCACGAGCAAACCACGCTGCGCCTGTAACTCCGGCTATTTCCTCAACAAATGGCCCAGTTCCTCGGCCACAATCGCGCGCAACAACGGATCCGCTGCGGGCGTGGGCAAAGCGTTAGGGATGGGCTTTGGCTGTGTCGTTGCCCCGTTCACAGCTGCGGTCACCGCCGAATGCTTATTGCGGGCCGCTTTGCCCAACCCTGCCGCTGTGCGCGATTCCAACAACATCGCCTGGTCGCCCGCAGGAATGCTGCGTGCCAACCCAACCTGCGTCGCCACCAGCTGGATCTTCGCCAGGTGCTCCACGAGCTCCATACGCAAGTAAGCGGTTTCCAGATCGGGGCCGTAGCTCATCACGCCGTGGTTTTCGAGTAGCAGAACGTCGGCGTCCTCTAAGAAAGGCACCAGGTTGGTGAGCCACTCCGGTGCGCGCGGCCTTGCATAGGGCACAAGCGGGATTGTGGCCCCCAGGGACACGATCGGCTCGGCCAGCAGGGTGCTCTTCACCTCGATGCCTGCCACCGAAAAACCTGTGGCCGTAGGAGGATGCGCATGCAACACCGCCCTCACGTCAGGACGAGCGCGATAGACCGCCAGATGCAGCGCCACCTCGGTAAACGGTTTGCCCTTGCCGCTCACGAGCTTGCCCTCGCCATCAACAACAATCAGCCCCTCGGCCGTGATGGCGCCTTTGGAAACGGATGTCGGCGTGGCGAGATAGCGGCCATCACCAAGACGCACCGTGATGTTGCCGTCGTGATTCGCGACCCAGCCTAACGCATGCACGCGCTGGCTTAATGCCGCGAGCTCCTGTTCCAATTGCCGACGGCTCATGCACGCGGCTCAGGCACATCGATGTCGTCGACGATGCCAACAATGAGCGACCGGATCGGGCCGACCTCTTTGCCCAAAATCTGCCGTACGCCGTTGCCTTCGGTGAGCACCAACACGCGGTCATCGGGCCCAGCCTGAACGTTGTCCACCGCAAGAAAAGCGTCGCCTACCGTTTCGCCGCGCGGCCCCTCGGGGCGCACCAACATCAGCTTGCGGCCATCGTAGCTAGGATGATGTGCGGTGGCGACGACGTTGCCGATCACGCGACAGACCTTCATGATGCCCCCACCGTGCGCTCCAGGTCGTCGACAATCCCAACGATGGCGGCGTCGACCGGCACGAACGTTGGCTGACACGCCAGGGCTGCTTCCCGGGAACCAACCAGATAAACAAAGTCGCCGACGCCTGCCTGCACGGTATCCACGGCGACCTGTTTAGCACCCGCTGGCTTGCGATCTTCGTTGAGCGGCTGCACGAGCAAAAGCTTTGCGCCCTCAAGTCCAGGCGTCTTGGCGCTTGCCACCACGGTTCCAATCACTTCACCCAAATACATCGGTTACGCCCTCGTACCACGCGCGGCAACACCCCTCAAGGCTTGCTCCGGTGCGGGCTCTGCGTTTGGTCGTTGCGGGCCACGACCACCGTAACATTGTCGTGACCGCCAGCGTTCAGCGCGGTCTCCACCAGATCGTGCGCGGCCTTGTCCAAGTCAGAACCGCTGGCGTTCACAATGGCGCCGATGGCTGCATCGGGAACCAGATCAGAAAGGCCGTCACTGCACAAAACCAACACATCACCGGTTTCGCTGTCGAACACGCTCACCTCAGGTTCCACATGCGGGTCGAGTCCGACGGCCTGGGTGAGGATGTGCCCGAGCTGCGCCACCTCGGGGGCACCGTCCCGAAGCTCGCCGCGATCAATAAGCGCCTGCACCACCGTATGGTCGTGGGTTAAGCGCGACACGACCCCCTCCCGCACGCAGTAGATTCGCGAATCCCCCACATGCGCCACGTGTGCCTGGCGCTTGCCAAACCAAGCCACGGCCAGCGTGGTACCCATGCCTGGCTCACCGCCCTGGGTCGTGGAACGTTCGAGGATGGCCGAATTAGCAAACCTGATAGCTTCGGCCAAGCGCTCACCGCGGTCCCGCGGGCGTCCTGGCAGATTCTTGGCCGTGAGGTAGTGCAACGAGGCATCGGCGGCGATGCGTGCCGCCAAGTTGCCGTCAGGATGCCCCCCCATACCGTCGGCCAATACAAAGATCCCCCGCTTGGGATCGGCGACCGCGACGTCCTCGTTGCGCTCACGCACCCGCCCGACATCGGTCAGAGTGGCGCTCGGAAACTGCGCGACCTTTTTGGCCTCGGACATGGGCGTCGCTCCAGAATGGCACCGGACACGCTCGACCGCGCATCCTATTTAATAAACGCTGCCGAAATTCCATGCTTTGCCGCTGTGTGTCAACTGCTGAGCTTGCGCCGACATCCCAAGGTCGTGGTACCCTGCGCGCTTGTGGGTGGCACCCAGGGGCAAATCCCCTGAAGAAGCCCCCGGGGAGTCGATGATGTCGCAACGTCGCGCTGTTCTCGCGATTACCAGTGGACCGAACGAAGGTGACACGGTGCGCTTGGAAGTAGGGACCTGCCGTTTGGTGGGCCGTCACCTATCAGACAGTGAGACCGTGTTAATCGACCGCGATGGTAACCGCCTCCTCGATAACAACGCTGTTCAGATCATGACCACGCACCTGAAGGAGCGCAGCCCCGTGCAACCGAAAGGTCAACCGGAGTTCAGCGCCAATGCCTTCGAGCGCGGCCCCGACATCATCTTCGCCGATGACTCGATCTCCCGCGCTCACGCGGTGTTCTTCTTCGACAAGAGCGGTTTCGGGGTCATCGACCTGGCCAGCACCAACGGCACGTTTGTAAACGCCGAGCGGATTGGCACCTCGCTTGTAAAGCACGGCGACGTCATCACAGTGGGCACGTCCGACTTGACCATCTCACTACAGTAAGCGTCCAACCTCTTACAGATTGACGCCCCGCACATCGGCCCCAACCACGCGCGTCAGGAGCGTGGTCAGCAGCTCGCGAATAGCCCCCTCCGTAAGGTCGGCTACCTCCACCACAGTGCGCCGCGGCGCCGCGGTCACCTCGGGGTCGCCCGAGCGTCTGGCAAACAGCACCGATGCCCGACGCTCAGCCTCAACCACGTGCAACGGCGCGGTAAGCTCTGGCAGCTTATGGGTGCCCAGCACCAGACCCGCCACTGTGCCGGCTGAGAGCCCCAGCGCAAAAGGCAAAAGCCGCACGTCCGGTGAGATCATGAACAACTCGATGCGAATAGAGCGGTCGAGCTCCAACGAGCCCAACGTCCCGAGTGGTAGGCGCGTCAGTCGCTCAAGGTTGGTGGCCGTGAACTCCTTGATGCGCGACAGACCCACACCCAGCTGCCATAAGAGGTCGCTGTCGGCAGCCAACACTGCAACCCGTGGCGCATTGAAGAATACCGGCGCGAGCCCGGAGCGACGCACGCGGCTACGCAACTCCAAAATCTCGTCGTTGGACAACAGCGCCCGCGTGGCATTGGCGTGCGGCTCCTCGGCCACCTTCAACAACTGGGCGTCGAGCAACGACTTAAGAGCCACGTAGACTTCGAGGTCGGTCGCCGCGGCGCGATCCACCAGTTCGCCAATGCGTGGATAGAATTCTGCCAGATTGAAAATCTCGGAGGTCACACGGTGCACGCCTTCGGGCAGCCCATCCGATGGCACGAGCCGCACCAAGCGCGCCGACGGTGGAGGCATCTCGGGCAGCATCCTTTGCAGCTCGTCGCCTTGACGCATCCCTTCCATCAACAAGCTGTCGGTAGAACCGCCCATGCTGGCCGACGCGGCGCGGCGATTGGGTATAAATGAGAATCGCCCCCCCGGCCATGCGAGCAACCGGAACAGCGCCTTCTGTCCACGGGCCACACCCACCGAAGACTCCTCAATCCGGCCTTCGTGCAGAAACACTGCCGCGGTGAGATTCTCCTGGCCGCCCGAGATCTCCAGGCAACCGGTGCGGCGATTCACCGAGAAGATTTGCAGCAAATCGGGCATGGAGATCTGATCGAGACTCCCTGAAACCGCGCCCGCCTCGCCCCCTACCTGCTTCGCGGTATCCACCTTGCGGAACACCTGTGCCAAATGTGCTTTCAATTCGTCCAGGTTGAGGGGTTTTACCAGCACGCCGTGCAAGTAGCTCAAATGTGACCCAGATTCGGCGCTCGCCTGTTCATCCGACAAAATAATGAGCGGCGTTTCTTCGGTGCGCGGGTTGCTGCGCAGGATGCGCGCAAATTGCGTCGCGCCAATCAACGGACAGCGGCGATAAAACAACACCAAGTCGGGGTACTTGAGCACCGACAGCTCCAGCGCTTTCGAGCCATCTTTGGCGACGATGACTTCGTACTCGTCGGACAGCTCGCGCTTGAGGTCACGCAACAGTTCCACGTCGGGATCAGCAATGAGGATGATTCGCTTGGTGGTCATCTACAACCCCAACCGCAGGCTGAAGGCCGCCCGCACCAGGAACAGATGCTCGGTTTGCACGTGCACGTCGCGATTGGCCACGGTGTTGCTGACCGGCTCGGCAGTGATGCGGGTGTAGCCCACCTCAAGCTCTGGCTCGGCGGCCAGATAGCTCGTCAACACCAACCGCACGCCTGCGCGCACACTGCCCAAAAAACCCCAACCGATGGCGTCATGTAGCTCCGTCTTGCAAGTGGCGGCCATGCACTGGTCCAGGACGTCGCCAATATCCACAGCTTTCAAATACTTCACGTCGTCGTTAAACAAAAAATCGTAGCCGCCAAAACGTAAACGCGCGTCCGCCCCCACAAACGGCACTGCGTTCCCTTCGCCACCACCGAACAAGTAGGCCCCCCCAAGGCCAGCGGCGATGTAGGTCCAACGCGCGTCTTGGCGACTCGTTCCCTCAACCCCGGTTTGGACATTCTCAAGGTAACGCATCGTTGCCCGGGCGCCGTGGGTTTGCCCACCTTGCACGCCAACTCGCAGCAACACGGCCGGCGTGACCTCGTAACCGAGGCTCCCGCCCAACGTGTAACCCCAGCCGGTGGCGCTGCTCTGCCCGATGCCGGTCAGCACGCCCAACGCGGGAAATTCAAGCGACCAGCCCGCTCCCCAAAGCCCAAACCGCTTAGGTTCAGAACCACCCGAATTATCTGCGCTTTTCGCCGCAGGCGTGGCGGACAATGAGGTCTCGGCCGGCCCCACAGCATGCGCCTCCGCTGCCCACAAGCCGCCAAGGGCAAGGGCCAAGCTCATGAGCGTCCACTTCATGTGGCGCCTTTCTGCAGGTGATAGGCATCCTGCAACTTGCCGATCAGCCCCTCGACCAACGTCCAATCGGCGGTGTGAAAGCCGCACATCCGCCCATCATCGCGACGGCGCCCCAACAGCCCATACGACGAGTGCTCCGATAACAAGAGCAGCACGTCGTGGCGTTCGAACAGGTCGCTTTCGACATTCACCGTGGTCACCGAGGCCACCTCGCGCAAGCGTGCGGGTACGCCGCGCCCGAGCAGATAGGATTTCACGTTGCTCTTGGCCAACAGACGCAGGTGATCGGCCAGATCTACGTCCTTGGAGCCAAACGCGCCGCCCAAGAACAACCACCCCCCCGCTTGTCCTTGCCGCACCGAAGCATATAGCGCCTCTTCTTGGGCCAAGGCCGTAAACCCGGGCGGAAACACATGATGGCGTGCGGTCCCACGAGCGTCCTCTGTGATCACGAGCGACCGCTGTTCGTTCAGATCACCCTTGTAGAGTTCCGGCGCGCCAATCAGCAGGTCCACCGCACCCCAGAAGTCGACATCCTCCAAGTGCAGGCGGCGGAACAGGCTGCGCCGAGCGTCGTCTAGGCGACGGCTGCAGGCGGCAAACAGCTGATCCACGTCATCGCCATCACGAGGAAACGCGGCCGGGCCAAAACTGACAGCAATGGGTTGCTCGCGATCGATGTCGGCTAAAAAGGGGCTCTTCGCAATGGCATCCCGCGCCGTGCGCGCAAACGCCAAGGCCCCTAAGAAATCGGTCTCTGGCAACAGCAGGTACATCTCTTCATCGGTGACGCGCGCCAGCACATCGATATCGCGCAATACCGAGGTGATCGCCAACACCAGACGGCGCAAAGCCTCGCGCAACACCTCAGGGCGCAGGTTCTGTTTCAGCGTCGGTAAATTATCTACCGACACCTGCACCACCGCAAAGCTGCGGTTATAGCGCCGCGACTTATGGAGCTCGCGCCCCAGGTAGTCGGCGAAGTAAGTCATATTGTAGGCGGTGGTGGTAGGGTCGCGCAGCCCCACCCGCTCCATCTGCCGGAAGCGCCGCGCGTGCAACACCGCGGTAGCTCCGGTGTCACCAATGATCTTGGTGTTGGCGACATCGTGTTGGTCGAATCCGCCGCGCAACTTCGCGACCATTTGCACAATGCCGACCAGACGGCCGTCCCGAGCCAACGGTACGAGCAGGCTCTCGGCCGGGGCCTCCTGCCGCATAAGCTCACGGGTGTTACGCGTGGTGAGCACGGGTAAGCCCCGCAACAGCTCTTTTCCTACAGGCGTGTTTTCCGGCGTCCACGCCATCTGCAGCTCGTTCGACTCAACAAGGCCACGATAGCCGTGCATATGCAGTTCGCTGCCATCATCGCGCGTAAGCCACAGCACCGCCCCCTGGGCGCTGGCGATGTCGGCCAGAGTTTCCAGGAGTCGCTCGCAGACGGCCTCCAAATCGAGGGTCTGCATCACTTTGAGGGCTCGCTGGAAGATCTGCTGCACCTCAGCGTAGGCGATGTTCTCGTTCAACAGCCGCGCGTGCTCGTCATACAACGTCGCGCGCTCTTGGAGCCGGTCGATCACCATCACCAGCTCTTCGCGTTCGATAGGTTTGACGAGATAGTCGTACACACCGAGCCGCATGGCCCGCACCGCCGTGCGCACGTCGTCGGACCCGGTGATGACAAGAATATCTTGGGCCGGATGCACGCTGCGAATTCGCTCGATGAGCTCGATGCCCGAAATCCCCGGCATCACCAGGTCAACCATCACCAGCTGATAGCGCCCTGGCGTAAACAGGTTGAGCGCCATCTCGCCACCGGTCGCGGTGTCGACTTCAAAAGCGCGGGAGGCGAGGAAATCGCCATACACTTGCAGAAAGAACGGATCGTCGTCGACCAATAGAATGCGGTAGGCGCTCACGTTTCCCTCACTTGTCCGTCGAAGACGTGCACGGCCTCGCCTTCCATACTCAACTCGCCGTCAGCAGACGTGGTGATGGTAAGAGGTCCGCCCGGCAAGTGTACCTGCATCGGCGTACCGACCGGCCACAACTTCAGTCGCGTCGCGGCTGCCGCCAATGCCACGGCACCACTGCCACAAGCCCGCGTCAAACCAACACCTCGCTCAAACACGGCGCTCTCAAAACCATCGGGGGTGGCACGCGCAAAACTCACGTTGACGCGTTGCGGAAATGCCGGATGACCCTCAAACACCGGACCATGCTGCAAAGCCAAGGCCATAGGCTCGCCGCTTTCGACAAAAATGATGGCGTGCGGGTTGCCCACGTGTACCGGCACCGCCAGAAACGTTGCCGCGCCGTGGACCATGAGGAGAGGCATCTCCCCGGCCGGTAGGTCCGGATGGGCAAAGGAGGCCTGCCCCATCGCGATCCGGAATCGATCGACCTGTAGTCGCTCGCAGCGATACAACCCGCCACCGGCTGCCAAGATCAGCGTCGTTTGCGTGCTCGGCACCTGGCCTTGGTCATACAGAAAACGCGCCACGCAGCGCAGGCCGTTGCCGCACATGCGTGACTCCGAGCCATCGGCGTTTTGGATCTGCATCCGCGCAAACGCATGCGGATCGGGGCACACCGAGAGAACGCCGTCGGCGCCAATGCCCAGGTTGCGATCACACAACATACGGACGGTAGCCGGCGAAAATGGCGCCTCACCGGCCATCCGCAGGACGACAATGAAGTCGTTCCCCAGACCATGATACTTGGAAAACGTCAGCACCCGGGCATCTTAGGGTAAGGGTCCCCGAGGCTCAATGTGCGCGTTCAGGCTTTAGGGGTGGGCGCGCTGTGACGCTTCGCTCCCAGGTCGAGAAGCACCCGGTCACCGGTGTGCACCACCAAATCCCAGTTGTAGCGCACCCGCGGCTCGGCGCGCTCCAACCACCTCTCAGCCCACACGCGACGCTCGGGGAAGCGCCGTGCCTGACCCAAAAGTACGCCGGCAATCTCCACGTCGGCAAGCATGCGTGTCAGATGCTCGGCGTGCAGTAAACCCGGTGAAAAGTCCCGCTTCGGGTCCCAGTGCCGTACGAAAGTGTCGAGCAGACGCGGTAGCGGCTGCGTCATCGCCGAGGACCACTTGTCGCGCGCGATCTTGAGTAGGATGTGTTGGATCGCTGAGTAGGCCAATGAGCGCATGCTCCAATAGGTACGATCCAGCCGATCGCGCGAACGCACCGCTTCGAGCTTCGCCGTAGCGAGCTTCTGCAAGAAGCGTTGCGGCGCCTTCATCGCGGCACCCAGTTGATCCTTGAGCGCCATCAGCGACTGAATTTGGCTCGTGCCTTCGTAGATTGGCAACACCAACGAGTCGCGCAACAGGCGCTCGGCGTCGTACTCTTTCGAATAGCCATAGCCGCCGTGGATCTGCATGTTTAGCCGCGCAATCGCCACCGCGTGTTCGCTGGCCGCATACTTCACGAGCGGCGTCAGCTTGCGAGCCCGGCGTTTAAACCGCGAGAGCTGCCGGGCAGAGTCGCTTGAGCCCTCGGTGCGCCGCTCAAAGCGATTCAGGTACTCAAGTCGCACCGCCATTTCTTCAGCGTACGCCGCGTCCATTGCCAACGCCCGCAGGCCGACGATGGTCGTCTCCATTTCATCCAGGTAGTCAGCGACCATCTCGTGCTGAGCGATCGGTTTGCCCATCGACTTGCGCTCTGATGCATAGGCGCGCGCCATGCGGGTGGCATGCTCCGCGAGACCAATGCTCTCCATGCCCACGCTTAACCGTGCGTTGTTCATCAGCATCGCCATCAGCTTGAAACCTTCGCCGGGCGCGCCAATCAGGTAGCTCTCCGAATCCTCAAATTGCACCGAGCAGGTGGCTGAGCCGTGATGGCCAATCTTCTCTTCGACACGGTCGACATGGCCGTTCCGAATCGTTTGACCCTCTCGCTCGATGGTCAGAGGCACCATAAACAGCGACAATGCCGACAGCGACTCCTCGTCGGCCGTCTTGGCGAGCACCAGGTGATAGTTACCATGGCCCGAGGTAATAAAAATCTTGTTACCCGTGAGCCGCCAGACCCCGTGGGCATCCCGCGTCGCACGGGCGCGTATCGCTGCCAGGTCGCTGCCAGCTCCCGGCTCCGTGAGATCCATGGCTCCCCACGCTTTGCCTGCCATCAGCTCTTTGACAATCGCATCAAAGCGCGTGGATTGAATCCGTCCGGCCTCGTCAATCTTGGCGGTGCCCTCTTTGACGCTGTACTGCGTAATGATGCTCGCAGCGTATGCATGGAAGCCAAAGTGCGTCATGCATGAGACATCCCCGCGGGCGATGATTTCGGCCACCAGCAAATAAAGGATAGTCGGCATGTTCATGCCGCCCAACTCGCGTGGCACGAGCAATCCGTAGACGCCCATCTCTTTTAGCTGCGAGAAGATGGCCTCGTGGGCCGGCCCGCCTACCACCTGGCCCTCTTTGAAGTGCATCCCTTCGCTGTCCAACGCGCGGCCCCGCGGCGCGATTTCGTCGCCTACGAACTGACCAAACAAATCCAGCGTGTCGCGGTAGGTTTGCACCGCCTCTCGCCAATCCTTGGGCGCGTCTTGGGTGCGAAAATGTAGTTCGGTGAGATCGACGAGCTCGGGCCAGTCGATGGCTTGCTCGACGTAGAACTTGAGATCTTCGTTGTCGCTGTAGAAGTTCGCCATGACTCTCCCTCGCGGCTAGGCGAAATTAATTTGGCTATCAAACCGCGCGACTTTATGGCGATTAACACAGCGCGGCAAGTCGCCGCGGAAACGACCGACGGGACAGGCTTCCCGGCATCGCGCTTGTCACGCGGTCGACGAATCGCAGTCAACGGAAAGGGAGACGGAAGGTAGGAAAGCCAACCCCGTCTGAAGCTCTACTTTGCTTGCTGAACGGTAGGCGACGCCGTGAGGGTTGAATAAACCACGGCGGTAGCAGCCATCGACGCAGCACCCCACAAGATGGTCAACACGACGGTGATTAGG
>JAKLEG010000820.1 GCA_022703175.1 Myxococcota bacterium
GTGGTTGGTGGCACGTTGCCCGAAATCGGTGATGCCATCATTCCGGTGTACACCGAGATTGAAGGGCTCAGGCCTCCGCAATTGCGTCGCATCGTGCACGCCACGCTCGCCGCGGCTCGGCAGCTTTCGGACATTCTGCCTGAGGGGCTGCGTCACAAACACCACCTGCCGCCACTGGCCGATTCTATTCGCTGTTTGCACGCGCCGCCGCCCGACACTTCGCTTGAGGCGCTGCACAGCATGGCAACGCCTTGGCACAGGCGCCTGATCTACGAAGAGCTGTTTTTGGTGCAGCTGTCGGTGCTGAAGCGCAAGGCCGAGGCCACGCGTCAGCCTGGGCACTCGATTCCCTTTGAGGAGTCGTTGGTGGCAGAGGCGGCGCGCTTGTTTCCGTTCATGCTCACCGGTGCCCAACATCGGGTGTTGGGCGAGATCGAAGCGGACCTCAAGCGCGATGTGCCGATGACCCGATTGTTGCAGGGCGATGTCGGTAGCGGCAAGACCGCGGTGGCCGTGGCTGCTGTGGCGGCGGTTGCCCGAGCCGGTTTGCAGGCGGCGATCATGGCGCCTACGGAGCTACTTGCCGAGCAGCATGCTCGGGTGGCGTTGCCCGCGCTTCAGCAGGTGGGCATTCGGGGCGCATTGCTGACCGGTGCGGTGGTGGGCAGTGAGCGGCGGCGAATTCTGGCAGAGCTTGCCGATGGTCGTCTGCAGGTGTTGTTGGGCACCCATGCCGTGATTCAGGATGAGGTGCATCTGCGGGCGTTGGCCCTGGGAATCGTGGATGAACAACATCGCTTTGGCGTACGCCAACGCGCCCGGCTGGTGGCTATGGGGCGGGAGGGCTTGCACGTCAATCCACACCTTTTGGTGATGACGGCGACGCCGATTCCTCGGACGTTGGCGCTAACAGTGTATGGCGACTTGGACCTGTCGCTCTTGGATGAACTGCCCCCTGGGCGTACGCCTGCAGAGACCCGCTTGTATCGCGACAAGTATCGGGACCAGGTGTATGCGCGAGTGCGCAAAGAAGTCGAAGCGGGGCGCCAAGCCTACGTGGTGTTCCCGTTGGTCGAGGAGTCCGACGCCGAAGAGTTGGAAGGTGTGCGGGACGCTACCAGTGCCGCCGAGGAGTTGGCCAACGGTATGTTGCAGGGGTTGCGGCTCGGGCTGTTGCATGGCCGCATGTCGAGCGACGACAAAGACCGGGTGATGCGGGCGTTTGTGGCTGGCGAAATCCAGGTGTTGGTCGCAACCACCGTGATCGAGGTCGGGATCGACGTGGCCAACGCTACAGTTATGGTGATTGAGCACGCAGAGCGTTTTGGCTTGAGTCAGCTGCACCAACTGCGCGGGCGCGTGGGGCGTGGACGATTTAGAGGTCTGTGCCTGCTCGTCGCTCGCTACACCCCGTCGGAAGATGCTTGGCGGCGGTTGGCCATTATGGAGAAGACCCACGATGGCTTTGTCATCGCCGAAGAGGATTTGGCCATCCGTGGTCCCGGCGATCTGATTGGCGTGCGGCAATCGGGTATGCCGTTGTTGTCGGTGGCCAATTTGGCGCGGGATCAGAAGATTCTAGCGATGGCACGAGACGATGCGGCAGCGCTTCTAGCCGAAGACCCACTGCTTGAGGCGCCAGCGCATGCTCTATTGCGGCGCAAACTGGAACAGGTTTGGCTCGATAAGGGTGATTTGGCGCAAACGGGTTAAGG
>JAKLEG010000821.1 GCA_022703175.1 Myxococcota bacterium
GCTTTGGTTTTGACGTACGCGCTGTGGATGGTCATGACGTCGCCGCGGTGGCCGACGCCTGTCGAGACCACGTCCGACAACCCCGTGTGGTCTTGGCCTACACCACCAAAGCAGCGGGGAGCGCGCGTCTGGCGCCCGAGGGCGAGGTGCAGCCGTGGCATGGGCGGGTACCCGACGACGGTTTGTATCTGGACCTGCTCGAAGAGTGGGTGCAGGCGACCGCGGTGCCTGAGCTTGGCGATAAATTTGTGCGTTACCGCGTAGGCGTGACGCCCGGTTCTGGGGCGCGCCCGCGTCACGTCGGCTCCACGCGCGATGCATACGTTGCGCGCCTCACGGAATTGTTGGAACAGCAGATCGAGCTTCGGGTGCTTGATGCCGATCTGGCCGAGGCATGCGGCATCGAGGGTCTACGCGGACACCCTAGGTATTTGGAAATGGGGATCTGCGAGCAAGATCTCGTATCCTTTGCGGGCGGCCTGGCGCTCGCAGGCCAGCTTCCGGTGGTGAACACCTATGCGGCCTTCTTCAAACGGGCGTTTGAGCAGGTTTACGTGAATGCCACAGAGGCTGCGCATCTGATCTACGTCGGCCACTACGCCGGACTGTGTTATTTCACCGACGGCAAGACCCATCAATCGATCTCTGACATCAGCATGATGCGGGCGGTTCCGGGCATGGTGGTGCTGGAGCCCGTGACGGCAAGCCAGACGCGACAGTATCTCGACTGGGCGGTTACCCAGGCGCGTGGCTCGGTATATCTCCGTTTGCGGCGACTACCCGTGACGCTGCCGTTCGGTGACACCACTTCAGACGTGGCGCGACCCTTGTACGTGAAGGGCGGCGGCGAGTACCTCTTTGTTTCGATGGGCACCCAAGCCGCGGCATTGGTGACGACGTTACGCGCCCATGGCTATGGCTCTTGGGGGCACGCTGCCGTGGGAATGTTAGGAGGGCCTGTGGATCATGCCTTTTGGGGTGAGACGCTGCGCGCTGTTCGTGGGGTCGTTACGCTTGAAGAAGACCTCGCGCCCGGGGCCTTGTCGGCCTGGTTTCGCGACCTGGCGGTCTCCTTGGGAGCTACCTGTCGAGTCGAAAGTCGCGCGCTGGAAGGTTTGGGCGCATCGTTTCGCTCCTTGAGCGCGTGCCTTGATCACTTCGGCTATACGGTTCCGAAGATGTCGGCATGGCTTGAGGAGCGGTTACGGTGCGGAAAGCTCGGCTGACGGCTGGTGCGGTTGACCAAGCAAAATCAAAATTGTCTCTAGGCGGGCGTGGGCGGTGGCGTAATCCTGAGCCGCAATCGCGTCCGAGGCCTCCCGAACGAGTTGCGAGAACAACTCGGAATTGTCGGCCGAGACGCCGTGTTGGTCGCGCAGGTGGTTAACGAAGCCAAATCGCTTGATGGATGTGCTCAAGCCAATTTCCACCTCGCCTACGCGTTTGAGCATGGCGCACAGCACGCGGGCCTCAGGTCCCGGCGTATGGAGCGCGTGCAGGCTGTGAAGGTCGGCCAACAATTCTTCCCCGGCCTTCAGGTCGATGATGCGCAATCCCTTGGTGTCCATTTCTTTAGCGAGGCGCCGAAAAAGCTCGGCGGCTTCTGCGTCGGTGGCATTGCCGGTTTTTGCCAGTGCAGGGCAAACGGATTGAATCTCTTGGCTCTCGATGGTGATCGGGGGTCGCTGGGTCGCGGTGTCATT
>JAKLEG010000822.1 GCA_022703175.1 Myxococcota bacterium
GGATGTGCCGATTCTGTGGTTCTCAGTGCGCTGGTGGCGCAGCCTCCACCAAGTGCAGAACACCGGGCAGAGCACCGCCTCCATTATGACGCGGAGCTTGTTGTTCAACGCATTGGCTTTTCTGTTGTTGTATGTCTGGTTTGTCCGCCTGCGCTACCGCGTAGCCGTGGCGCGACAGCAAGAAGAACTTGCCGAACCGCCAGCCACCGAGGCTGACGTCGCACACGGCGCGTGAGGTTAACCATGGGTACTGGCACCATCGTTGGCGGTTGGGAATACGTCTGGGCCGCCTATCTGATCACGTGGGTTTCGCTTTCAGTCTATGCCGCCTCGCTCTGGCTTCGAGCCAAAAAGAGCCAAGCCGCCCTGCCCTCGACACACAAGGAGTAGTGCGTGTCTCCCACCCAACAAAAACGGCTCACCGCGGTGTTGGCCTTACTCATCGCAGGCGCGGCACTGGCCTACCTCGCGATGAGCAATGTCGAAGAGAACCTGGTCTACTATTGGACTCCCACCGACCTATTGGCCAAGGCCAGCACAGTCAAAGACGCCACCATTCGCCTAGGCGGCATGGTGAAGGTGGACAGCAAGGAATGGAACGCTGAGACCTTGAGTTTGAAGTTCATCATGAGCGAAAGCCCGGTGGGCGATGGCCCCAGTATCACTGTGGTGTCCACCGGCGCGCCGCCACAGATGTTTCGCGAAGGCATCGGTTGCATCGTGGAAGGCAAGTACGACGGTAAGCTCTTCCACGCCGACCGGCTGATGGTGAAGCACTCCAACGAGTATCGTCCCCCGAAAGAGGGCGAAGATGCCCACGACATGTACAAGACGATGGACGAGGACGAAATGCCAGCCGACCACCCGCAGCGCAAACGCCGCGACACCGAGTCGCCAGCGCCTATGCCGTCGACGGAACCCAAGGAGGAGCGCCTGTGATTAGCCTATTGGGCCGCGGCCTCATCCTCCTCGCGCTCTTAGCGGCCGCTTTTGGCATCGTGACGGGCCTCGTGGCCGGCGCCCGTAAGAGCGAACAAGGTTTGCACATCACACGCCGAGCCGCCCTCGTCTTTGCGGCAGCGATGATTCTTGCCAACCTGACCATGGAGTACGCGCTATTCGCACACGACTTCTCGGTTTGGTACGTCACCCGCGTTGGTAGTCGCAGCTCACCCAACTGGGTCACCTTTGTGTCGTTGTGGTCATCGCTCGAAGGCTCCATTTTGTTTTGGGGCGCCATTATCGGCGGCTACATTGGTCTGTTCGCGCTGCTCTACAAAGAGCGTTACCAGGACTATGTGGCCTACGCGCTGGCCGTGATGCTGATGGTTGGTGGTTTCTTTGCGCTCATCCTCTCAGCCCCTGCCGATCCCTTCAAACCAGTCTTCCCGGTGCCCAGCGATGGCCCGGGCCCAAATCCCTTGCTGCAAAACCATATCCTGATGGCGTTGCATCCGCCGCTGCTCTACTTGGGGTACGTCGGCATGACAGTGCCCTTTGCCATCGCCATGGCGGCGGTGTTGCGCGGCAAACTCTCCGAGGGCTGGCTAAAACCGCTACGCCGGTGGACCTTGGCCCCCTGGCTGTTTCTGACCGTGGGCATCGTTTTGGGTGGTTGGTGGGCCTACGAGGTGCTCGGCTGGGGTGGCTACTGGGCCTGGGATCCAGTTGAAAATGCTTCGTTTTTGCCTTG
>JAKLEG010000823.1 GCA_022703175.1 Myxococcota bacterium
CCCGGGCATCCTTGAGGCCCGCGCAACCAATCTCGTGGGGGCGAAGGTTGAGGGTGTCGGCGACGTGTCGCATCAGGGCATCGGCTGGCAGGTCGCGTTTCTCCAACCAGAGGTAGAGGTGCTCGCCTTGACCGCAGGGCTCGTAGGCCGGGATCTCCTCGACTTCAAAATCGGTGGCCTGAGTCTTGAGGACACCGCCGATGCCGGGGAGCTGGGCGGTGAGATAGGGAAGTGGGGGTAACATCATGGCGGTGGCTTTCGGGTTAGCGTTGTTTCAGCGCCTCATAGGCACGGTTCAGCTCTTTGGTGCGTTCTTCGGCAACGTGGCGAATCTCTGGGCCCATTTCGGCCACCAGATCGGGATGGTACTGCCGGATCAAGCGCTGGTAGGCGGCGCGAACGGTCTCAGGGCTGGCATCGGGAGCCACCCCCAACACCACGTGGGGGGCTTGGGGAGCGTGGCGCAAAACCTGTGGGGGCGCATCGGGGCGTTGGGTGGGGCGCTTACCACTCAACAGGCGCCACACCACGTAGGCCAAGAACATATAAAGGAGATAGCGCAACAACGGGGGCCTCCAGGCTCGTGCATGCGCTTACCATGCGGCGCGCGCCTAACATAGACACTGTCGCATTTCTTGCCGCATCCGCCTCCCAGTGCTACCTTTTTTTTGCTTTGAAAACCGCAATCTTCATTCAAGTCCCAGGTGCGATGCGTAGGCTTCTTCACGCGGCGACGCTGGTTATCGTCAGCGCGACCGCAGCAACGGCGATGGCTCGCCCGATCGCGGTGATTGTGCGCGGCGTGGGTGGCCACTCCGAGCGGGCTGCCGGAATTGTCTCGCATGAGCTGCGTGCGCAGCTGGACGCCGACAGTCGCTATGAGGCGGTGGATCTGGCCGATTTGCTGGGCGGTGATGCCGCCGACAAAGCGCGGAAGGCCTTTGAGATTGCAGCGGAATCAGTCACCAAGGGGCGCGCAGCCTACGACTCGTTGGAGATGGGGGTCGCCATCGATGAGTTGAACACGGCCAACAGCAAGTTCGAGCGCCACGCCGCCTTTGTGTCCGACATCAGCAAGGTCACCGAGGTCTTGATGTTACTCGGGGCCGCACAGATCATGAATGGCGAGGAGAAGCCGGGAGCGCGGCGCCTGAGCCAAGCGATTGCGCTGGAGCCGAAGATCGAGCCGGATCCGCGGGTATTCAACCCCGAGATGCGCGCGGTGTTCCAAGATGCCGCCACCAAGCTTGCCAAAAAAAGTCCAGGCGGGTTGTCGATCAACTCGACCCCAGGCTTCGCCGAGGTCTATCTCGACGGTCGTTTTGTTGGGGTGACGCCGGTGGTGTTGGAGCAGGTGGTCGAAGGCCGTCACTACGTGCGTGTCGTGCGCGAAGGTTATCGTCCGTGGGGCAAGGTCGTGGAGGTTACTGCGCAATCGGAAACCACGGAGACGGCGACCTTGAAGGAAGCCGACAACCAAGAGGATTTTGAGACCGGGGTCGAGGCATTCATGGCCAATTTGGCCGATAAGACGCCCGGCAAAGAGGTCGGTAAGGCGGTCGAGTAGGGAAAGAGGGTTGTGCGTTGTGTAGATCTCGGCGGCTCCCCTATCATTCAAAAAAAAACGCTGTACGGACCGACAAAGGCGGTTACGGCGACCGTGACCACCGGATAGCGACTGAATTT
>JAKLEG010000824.1 GCA_022703175.1 Myxococcota bacterium
GCCAACCTGTCGGGCGCTGCTCGACGCTTGTTCGACCGGGCCGTGGACTTTGATCGCTTGCTTGTGTGGGTGGTCGACGGCCGCCGCCGTGCGCTGGCGCGTGCTTATGTGATAGACAAAGGCTCGGGGGGGTTCGAGCCCTTCGCCAACGCCCTCAAAGCTCAGGGCTACAAGGTGCTCAAGAAGCAGCCGAAGCAGTATGCCGACGGTAGCCTGAAGGCTGATTGGGATGTGGGCATTGTGGTCGACATGCTCGAAGCTGCCGCCGACCTAGATGTGGTGGTGTTAGGTTCCGGCGATGGCGACTTTTTGCCCGCCGTGAATGCTTTGAAACGCCGCGGCGTGGCGGTGGAGATTGCAGCTTTTGAGGCCCGCGCCGCCGCTGAGTTGTGCAAGGCGGTCACCCGCCTCTGGCCTTTGAGCGAGGCGCACTGTCAGCGGTAAATCGCGTGCGGGCGTCTACTCGTTGTGGCCGAGGCCCGGAAACCCTTCGCTGCACAGTTCCAGCGGGTCGAACCCATCAAAGAACGATGACAACTCATCGGAGTCGAAGGTGACCTTCATCTCAGACTCCCAGGTTGGCTCGAAGTCGCTGGTGCCGCTTTCCGGAGCTACTTTATCGGCTTGCGTCGATGCCATGGGGGTCCCTCTGCAGTTGTGCGCCGACCATTCTGAGCATTGCTTCGTCTACGATTTGCTCGATGAGACAAAAACGGCCATCCCGAGCGCTGCCGTGGGTTTCAAAAAGCTCGCGGCTAGCGGTGTCGAGATGCTCAATTCCCAAAAGGAATGCCCGACCGTTAAACCCACCCATCACAAACCTCCGAAAGAGCTGCTACCTTCGCGCAAAGGGTGCAGCGTATTTGACGTCTACAACGGCGGATCGATCGCGTCAAAAAAACGGCGCCATTTTTGGATCAAAATCGACGCCCGGCGTACTTTTTGGGTGTGCCCCAGAAGCGGCCGTGGCGGCACGCGGTTTCCGGGTCGCAATGGCGCGTAAGAAACTCTCCTAGGAACGATAAAAGTATAATATTTATAGGTGGTTATCGTTGTGCTGGGGGGCGGTGGCTTGGGCGATTGGCCGTGCGTGGGCGGCGCGTGTTAGGGTCGATGGTGCTCGTCCCGGTGGGGTGTCACCGGGGTTGGAGGGTTCCTGATGCGCTATTTCAGTGGTCTGTTCTGTGGGGTCCTGGCCTCTTGTTCGAGTGGCACGATTGAGGTTCATGACGCGGATACCGATCTTCGGGGGGATGGCCGCTTGGGGGGAGACGCTACGGTGCCCGCAGATTCGGGGCCCATCCTGCCGGTTGTCACCTCCAAGTACCGCACCGGACAACCTTGGTTGTTCCAAGGGGTGCCAGCGGCAACTTCACCGACCCGCCTCGCAGGTGAAAGCGACTACGAGTGGAACCGCTATGGCCCAACGGCCGCCTATGTCGACGCTTGGACCGGATGGCCATGGGACAACCTGGGCGGCGACTGGCTGGACGCCAACAGTATTCGCCAAGGGCCCGCGCCGTGGTTTGTTTTGGACGCCAATGCGGTGAGCGGCAGCACGGCGGTGCATACCTATCAGGTCGATGTGACAGCCGCCCTGCAGTTTGTGCAAACCCAGGATCGATGGGCGGCGTTCTTGCTCAAACACGACGCTGCCCCGCGTGCCATCGCGAGTAATCATCAA